>DJPI01000017.1 GCA_002438505.1 Ruminococcaceae bacterium UBA6416
TGGCAATATCAAAGCCATTCATTTCCGGGAGCATCACATCCAGTATCACAATGTCATAAATGTTGCTTTTTACGGCAGCAAGTCCATCTATGCCGTTGGCAAAATGGTCCACTTCATATTTTTCAAGGCGCAGAATTTCACACAAAGCCTGTGCCATTCTTTTTTCATCTTCAACGAGTAAAAGTCGCATAGGTACATCTCCTCCAAAGTTATTATACATCATAAAATTGAAGAAAGATTGAATTGCAAAAGAATTCCTCCTAAATCTAAACAGCCGTCTCGGATTTTACACCGCAACGACTGTTTTTACACCGCAAGGGCATACTTTTCAATTATTCCTCGGCTTTGTATCAAACTCGGTATGATTATTTCAAGAACAACATCATCAGGCTTTACATTCAGCAAATCACAAAATAACTCGCAAATATGAGTCGGTGTAAGAACAATACCAAGCGTTTGTCCGTCTCCGCCTGAATAGCTCATAAATTCACCATAAAATCGACCAATGAAATCCTCGGCTGATGATTTGTATTTGATATTGTCAAACACATTCGTCTTCAAAAATTCTGCATAATATTTCAATGGTGTCTTTTTCAGCTTATCATCAACCTCATTCAATCTTGCACTGGTTTTAATAATTGCAAACTCGCTCATAAGTTTGTCACGCTTTGCATCGGGTCCGACATTGGAACGCTTCAAACGCTTTTGAATTGCATTATAAATTTTTTCGCCATCTGTATCGAGATTATCACCTGTCAATGAATCAATAGAAAAGCTGCCGCTTTCAATTTCATCCAATGCAAGCAAAATTCCTGATACAACAAGCGGTTTATCTTGGTCTTTCAATGAACCGTATGTGCGAAGATATTCATGAAGGATGGACGCATCTTTCAAAATCTGCTCTGTTGTCTTTTCAACATCCGTCTTTTCCTTCAGGACATTTCTCAAGTAATACTCATAAATGTTCAGCCTATTGAACATTGTAAATGATTCAACATCTTCCAGTTCAATATAGCCTTCTCTGTCATCAACATACAGAGGCGTAATCTTGTGATGCTTTTCATCACCTGACACACCAATGGCAAACACCTTCTTGAACGAACTGTTTTGTGCAATGTGCTTTGCATAGAAGTATGCACCATTCACTGCATAATCGGTGATTGCTTTTGTTGAAGTCTCAATGAGTGCTTTATCTGTCAGTTTTTCATGTTTAGCTAAATCTGCTTTATCTTCAATGACAATTACAAAATCATTTACAACTGCCACATATTCGGGATAACCGGCATTTCCGGTTCCTCGCTTGGAAGCTGTTGACAGAGCTTCGTTAATCTCTTTTACATCACTCCCTTGTGCGGTAAACTGAATTTTGCATTTATCTAACTGAGAAGCAACCCATAAGTCAGTTTTTACTTCTTTCTTTGCCATTTTCAATTCAAGCCTTTCTTCTTCGTATGTTGACCAACTTAAATCATTTTGAAATGCCGAAGCGCATCGAGGATTGCTTTCTCCTTCTCCGGTGGGCATTGGGGCTGCTTGGCATTTTTGGATTTCGGTTTATTGTAGTTTTCACGCTCAATGATGCCGTATTTCTGCTTCACCTGTGCAATATAGGGTTGACTGGCTTTCAGTCCGGTATGCTCGAAAATGTATTCCCGGATTTCCTCGTTGGTTGCTTTGCTCTTAACCGAAGTCAAATCCATCTCGTCCATCTATACTTCATTCTCGATATGTCCCTTGTTTTGAAGTTTGGACAATAAGCATACCGTCTCCACATGGCTTGTATGCGGAAACATGTCGACCGGTTGAATCTTTTTCACCCGGTAGCCGTTTTTGGAAAGGAAAATTAAATCGCGCTCAAGCGTTTCAACCGAGCAGGAAACATACACAACCCTTTCAGGTGCGGTTTTAACAATACTTTTGAGAAAATCCGGGCTGCTTCCGGCGCGCGGAGGATCCATGAAAACCACGTTGAATTTCTCGCTTGCCTTTGCGGCCTCAACCATGAACTTTCCCGCATCGGCACAGAAAAAGGATATGTTTTCGCATTTGTTGAGCCGTGCATTGAACTTTGCGTCCGAAACCGCATCACCGTTGAGCTCCACTCCAACAACGGAAACGGCTGCGCTTTTTGCCGCAACAATACCTATCGTGCCGGTTCCGCAGTATGCATCAAGAACCCTTTCACCCTTTTTGAGTGCGGCAAATTTTATTGCCGTGTTATAAAGCACCTCGGTCTGAACGGGGTTGATTTGATAAAACGAGCGCGGTGAAATTCTGAACCGGCAGGAGCAGAGAGTATCCTCAATAAAGCCTTTTCCATAAAGCACAATTTCACGCTTTCCAAGAACCAGACTTGTTTTTGCGCTGTTGATGTTTTGAACAACGGTTGTGATTGACGGAAAAGCTTCAAGAAGCGCGGAAAGGAACTCCTTCCTTTTTGGAAAAATTTCTGTTCCCGTAACCAGCACAACCATGACCTCTTTGCTTGAAAAGCCACGGCGAACAAGAACATGGCGCAAGAAGCCCCGTCCCGTGTCCTCGTTATAGGCCGTGAGCCTGAAAGAGGGGAGGAGCTTTCTGATGAATACGATTATTTCATCGGCAAGAGCGTCCTCAAGCATACACTCGTTGACCTCAACCACCCTGTGGCTTGAGGATTGATACACACCGGAGATAATCCTTCCCCCGACATTTTTGAACGCAGCCTGAACCTTGTTCCGGTAATGAACCGGGTTTTTCATTCCGATTATTTCCTCAACGTGGCTGAATTTTCCGAGCGCTTTGATGCACTTGACCTGTTTATATGACAGCTGCTCCTCATAGCTGAGGTTTTGAAGCTGGCAGCCGCCGCATTTTTTATAAAGAGGGCAGCCGTTGCCTCTGCCCTCTTTTTTTCCTGTTCTTTTTTTCATTTGTTATCTTCTGTTATCTTCTGTTATCTTCTGTTATCTTCTGTTATCTTCTGTTATCTTCCGAGTTTCTTTTTTCCGCCGTATTTTTTCATACAGTGTCTGACCGCCATTTCAATGACAACAAGTGTTACAACGGCACAGACGGCCGCAACGGGATTGCTTTCATTCTTTTTCATTATTTTTGCTCCTTTGGTAATTAGAATTGTTTTTTACCATGCGTGCTTGCCTGTTGCAAGAAGGGAATCAATGTCCGCAAAGGCGTTTTCAATGCGTTCGGTGTGATAGCCCCAGTAATTGTCAAAAATTGTTTTTGTAATATTATGCTCGTCCCATTCTTTCAAAACATCGCCTGTTTTTTTTGCCTTTATAAGATGCGTAGCACTCAAGAAGATACATGAAAAACTGCATTTCTTCGTCCATTTTAGTCACCTCTTATATAAACCGAGTTCTTCGGGTCTCCGGTAACTTTTTCCGCTTCCCAAATTTCAAAAACTGCACCGGCTCCGAACGATGTCAGGCCGCAATCTGCGTTTTCAAGCATGTCGTGAGTTTTTGAGGAAACAAAAATTCTCAAGGTCTCCATGGGACTGTAACCATATTTTTCAACAATCATTTCAACAACTTCCGAGTTATAATAGTCGATTGTTTCCGCATTCAACCGTTTTGACTGAATGAGCCGCGGTTTTTTAACCTCGATGTTGCTTCCGTGATATAAAATCATAAATCCCGTTTGCGGCAGGGAAGACGCAGGCTCCTTTCCGGTTAATCATTTTACTTAATATTAACCTTATGCTCCATAATCCAGCCCGTTGCAAAAAGCATTCCGAGCGCAACAAGAGCCATGAAAAGCGTTCCTCCGATTCCGAACGAAAAAATTGCCTCGCTGTTCTGCATTGAGGAAAACGCAAACTTAAGTCCATCGTTTGTTATGCTGAAGCTCATCGGCAGCGAATATGTCAGCTTTGCACCGATTGAGTTTGCAACGGCGTATGAGCCGAAGAAAATCAAAAAGCCGAAAATTTTCGGGTGGTTTTGAAGCGGTCTTGTGTTTGCGAGCGTAACCGCAAAATAAACAAAGCCGACAAATGTAAGAATGGCCAAAAGCGCAAGAACAACAACCAAAACAATGAACTTTGCAATCATTGCGCCGGACGGAAGCATATCAAGAACGCCGCTGTCCTTGAGCATTTCAATAATGCTTCCCATTTCACCGTCAGTCTGACTCCTTGCGTTGAGGAAAATCACAAAGTAAATGAGCGCAAGGGCAACAAACGAAAGAATGATCCAAGCAAACGAAACAATAACCTTTGAAAAAAGCAGGCTGCTGCACTTGACCGGAAGTGTGAAGCTCAGGTATCCCTGATTAGTATAAAGCGTGTCATAAAAATTCTTGATAACGGAAACAAGGGTCATGACAACAACAAGTATTCCGGCAAAATAAAGCACCATTGAAGCGGCAACACTCAGCCACGCAATCTTCAAAAGCATTGCAACCGCCATTACCAAAAGAACGGCTCCCGTGCAGGCATAAATTGCCATAACATATCGCGCGGAATGTTTGAATTCGTGTTTTAAAAGCTTACCAAGCATAGCTGAATACCTCCTTGAATACTTCCTCAACGGTTTTGCCCTTGTCCTTAATTTCGTTAACATGGGCGTCAATAACAACCTGTCCGTTGTTTATCATGAGAACGCGGTCAAAAATATACTCAACATCGCTGATGAGGTGGGTGGAAATGAGGACGGTTGAATCCGCCTCGTGGTTTTCCATGATAAGGTCCAGAATGTGGCTTCTTGCCGCCGGGTCAACGCCGCCGAGCGGCTCATCAAGGATATACAGCTTTGCTTTTCTGCACATTACAAGAACCAGCCTCAGCTTTTCCTGCTGTCCTTTGGACATTGTTTTGAGCCTCTGCTTCATGTCAAGGCCAAACTTGTTGACCATTTTTTCGGCCTTGTCGCGGTCAAAGTCCTTATAGAAGTCCGCAAAATAATCAAGTGCATCGCACGGGCGCATCCAATCCGGAAGATAGCTCTTTTCCGGAAGGTATGCAATAATGCTCTTTGTGTGGACACCGGGCTCCTCGTTGTCAATGCGCACCATTCCGGTGTAATCCTTGATGAGGCCGGTGAGAATTTTGATAAGTGTTGTTTTTCCGCAGCCGTTCGGGCCGAGCAGGCCGACAATCTGGCCGCTTTCACAAGAAAAGTTGACGCCTTTGAGCACTTCTTTGCTGCCATATGATTTCCTGAGATCGGAAATGTTGATAATCTTACTCATATCATTCGCCTTTCTTAATATATTCTTGTTTTTCCTGCCATATATGCTATTGCGCCCCAGATGAGCTGGAAGGCAACAAGTATTACCGGGTTGAACGCGAGGGAGACCTTCAGCACCGCGCAAACAACGCAAAGAGCAAAGCTGAAGCCCAGCCCGGCAAGCATCACGATTTTTGAAAGCCTGTCCGCTTCAAAAAGATTGTGCGCCGCAGCAATCAAAAGGAGGATGTTCCTGTCCTTTTTTGCGCAGGCAAGGCCGCTTTCCTCTTTCAAAGCAGGATTCGCCCTGAGTGAGGAAATGAGTGCGCTGTCCTTTGTTGAAGCGAGCTTGATTGCCGCAATGTCCGCCATAAGCTTTTTTGAAACCTGCTCTTGAGTAAGACACGGGTCGCCGCAATCCAAAATGAGAACAAGACCGGTACGATTGAAGTCTCGAACGCTTTTTCTGACCTCGCCCCTGACGCGGTAGTCAACAACAAAGAAAGCAATGATAACACCCTCAACAACAACATACATCACGTTTCTGCCCTTTGAAAAAGCCTTTTCCTCCTCCTCACTCGGAGCGGAAATGCTGTGGGCAAGGAGCATTTCACGGTTACCGACAAGGACTCTGCGGCCAACAACCCAGCAGGCATAGCCGAGCTTTTCCTCATACTGAACATCCTCCGCCTCCGGCGGCCTGATGCCCTCCTCGGAAAGGAACGGGTCAAATGCGTTTCTTATAACGCTGCGCGTGTTTTTGAGTGCACTCGCGGCAAAAACAACGGCGTCCGTCTGCGCAATTCTTACGCCGGGAACGGTTCTGAACTTTGAAACCCTGCCTTCAAAAATTTCATCGGCAGAGACAACAATTCCGTTTGCCTTTGCAACGCTTTGAGCGCTGTCCGCCGAGGCAGCAACGGCGCAGCAGGCGGAAAGGGTTTTATCGTTTTTCAGCTTGACAAGCGAGGAGACCAGGCGGAAAAGAACGGGAACACAAAGGCAGAAGCTTCCGGAAAAGCCGGAGAAAAACGCCCATGCGCTCCTTTCACGAACCGCGCCGAAAACCGCAAACGCCACGCTTGCGGCAAGAGCAAACACGCCAACGGCAAAAAGCAGCTTTTCATCCGCCGTGTGAGAGAGCGAAAAGCGCTCAAAATCAGACGGAAGGTCACAGTCGGCGGTATAAAGAATTTTCGGCTCGCCCTTTGAAATTCCGTAACCGAGCGAGTCGGCATCGTTTTTGTTTTCAACCGTTCTGAGCGTGGAAAGCTCCTTTGAGCGCATGAGAACGGCAAGGTCGCGCCGAACGCATTCAACGCGGAGATATTCCGCAGCGCAGAAAGCAAGCAGCGAGAAAAAGAAAAACGGAGTATAGACTGTATAGCCCGAAACGTCATCCGGCCTGAAAACAAGCAGCGAAAGACACTGAAGAAGCGCAAAAACGCCGGAAAGAGCAACAAAGAGCTCCGCCTGCGGCCGGAACTTCAAAACCTGACCGAGACCGTCCTTGAGAATACCCCTTGAAAAAAACGCGCCAATTAAAATCAAAAGAACATTCAAAAGGACAAACGCCGCGCCGCTCCCCGCAAAGAGGAAGGAGAACACCCCGGAGGAAGAATGGGCGCAAAGCATGAAATATAAAACAAAGGAAAGCGCAAACAAAGCAAGAAAAATCTTCAGCTGCTTTTTTTGCTGCCGAGTCTGCTGCCTGAGGGTTTTGCGCTCGTTTTTTGCGCTTGTCAACTCCTCCTTGAGCTTTTCAAGCCGCGTTTTCTGCACGGCGGCTCGCATTGTTTTTTCAAGAAGATTCTTCCCTTTTTTTCTGTCACCGGCTCTTTCAACCGCATCAAAAAGGTTTTCGCCCTTTTTTGTTTCAAGAAAGTCGGCAATGCTTGCGCCGCCCTTTCCGGTCGGCTCTTTTTCAAGAATGGCCTTGTCAGAGTTTTCATTGGAAAGAACGCGGAAGTTTTCAATGAGGTTTTGCCGCGCTTTTTTGAGTCGGCGTTCAACCTCACCATCGGAAACGGCTTCGGCTTTTTTTGTTCCCTCATGGCCGGCGAGGGAGAGCTTCCGTGTTCTTCCGAATTTTTCCGTTCCGGAAGAGCCTTTTTCTTTTTTAAGGTTAAAATGCCTTGTTTTTCCGCCGTCCGGAACGCGCATTGTTTTTGCGTTGTCCGTCTCATCGTTTATCGGAGAAAGGCCGACCGACTCAAGCAGCGAGTTAACATTATTCAGCCCCTTGTCCGGCTCAAAGGCGGACGCGTCAGGCTTTTTTTCTTTTTCAAAACCGGCTTCATAAAATTTTGACTGATTGTCTTTTTTGGAAGTCATTGTTTTTTCACCCTTTTTTGTAACCAATGATTAAGCGGGAGCATAAAACGCCGTCGGAATTTGTTCCTCTCGGTTAATCTTGCGGCCGCTCATAAATCAGAGGCGCTGTCTTGCAATTTCATACATCAAAATTCCGGCCGCAACGGAGGCATTGAGGGAATTGATTTTTCCCTTCATCGGGAGCGAGACAACAAAGTCGCTCTTTTCGCGGATAAGCTTTCCGACTCCGTTGCCCTCCGAGCCGATAACAAGTCCTACTCCGCCGTCGTAATCAACGCTGCACCAGTTCTCGCCGTCCATATCCGCTCCGTAAAACCAAATACCCTTTTCTTTAAGCTCCTCCATTGTCTGAGCAAGGTTCGCAACTCTGACAACGGGAACATACTCGACTGCGGNNGAGCCGATAACAAGTCCGACAGCACCGGAAAAGTCCGTTTCAAAAAACGGCTTTCCGTCCATGTCCGCACTGTATATCCAGACGCCGCGCTCCTTCAGCTCATCAATCGCTGCGGCAAGGTTTGTCACGCGGACAACCGGCATATATTCAAGCGCACCGGCGGAGGCCTTTGAAACCGCCCAGGTCAGCGAAACGCTGCGCCTTTTCGGAATAATAATTCCGTGTGCACCGGCGCACTCGGCCGTTCTGATGATTGCGCCGAGGTTATGGGGATCCTCAAGCTCATCGCAAATGATTATAAACGGCTTTTCGTCTCTTTCTTTTGCAAGGGAAAAGATGTCTTCAAGCTCGGCGTATTCGTGGCTTGCGGCATAAGCGGCAACACCCTGGTGATTTCCGCCGCCGCAAAGGAAGTCAAGCTTCCTTTTGTCAACCTCTTTAATGACTGCGCCTTTGTTCCGGCAGTCGGCGATTATTCTTCCGATAGAGCCGTTCCTCTCCCCTTTTGCAACAAGGAGAGTGTCGATTGCGCGCTCGCTTCTGAGCGCTTCAAGAACGGCGTTGCGGCCGATTATGAGCTGAGTGTTTTCCTGATTGTTTTTATTATCCATTTTCACCATTCGCTTTGAAAATTTTTCGGCTTTCCCCAAAAAAGAGGACACACCACGGTCATTATACTTATAGATTTATTGATTATATCACATATATCAAAGAATGAAAGAGCGTTTTTGAAAAATAGTTTGTTAATTTTTTATAATTTTTTGTTTTCCGCTCCCGAAAAGCGGCAAAAGGCTTGATTATCGGCGGATTTGTTGGCATAATTATACTGTAAGTAATAATTCTCAAAGCTCGCCTTGAGGCCGAATCAAAAGAAAAAAATTTATGGGGATCTGATATCATGAACAAAGAAGCAATCGCAGAAATTCTCTCCCTTTCAAAAGAGGAGCGGAAAGAGATTATTGAAAACCACAGAAAAAACGGCGTCCTCATCCCGATGGAGGAAAATGTTTTCATTGGAAAAGACGTTTTGATTGAAAGCGGCGCCGTCATTCTTGAAGGCTGCCACCTGCTCGGAAAAACAATGGTTGAAAAAGACTGTGTGATAGGCCCGGGAACGGTGCTTTTTGAAACAAGCGTTGAAAGCGGAACGTCACTCAACTATGTTCAGGCGTTTGAAAGCAAAATCGGAAAAGGCTGCAACATTGGTCCGTTTGTCCACATCAGGCCGAACAGCTTTGTTAAAGACGGCGTTCACCTCGGAAATTTTGTTGAGGTCAAAAATTCCGTCATCGGCGAAAGCACAAGCGTTTCCCATCTGACCTATGTCGGCGACAGCGACGTTGGAAAGCACGTCAACTTCGGCTGCGGCTGCGTCACCGTCAACTTCACGGGGAAGGAAAAATTCCGGACAACGGTCGGCGACCATGCGTTCATCGGCTGCAACACCAACCTTGTTGCTCCGGTCAAGGTCGGCGATTACGGCTACACCGCCGCCGGCTCAACAATAACAAAGGACGTTCCCTCAAACGCTCTTGCCATTGCACGCGCAAGACAGGAGAACAAAGAGGACTGGGTGCTCAAAAAGAAACCCTACAGGGGAATGGAATAAGGAAGTATTTATAAATGTTTTTCAAAAAGGAAAAGTTTTCTCAGGATGCAGCTTATGATTTCATGATTGTCGGACTCGGCAACCCGGGGAAGAAGTATGAATTCACAAAGCACAACGCAGGCTTTCTCTGCATTGACCTGCTTGCGCAAAAGCTGGACGTTAAAATTGACCGCCTGAAGTTCAAAGCCCTCATTGGCGAGGCAAGGATAAATTCAAAGCGCTGCCTTTTGATGAAGCCGCAAACCTTCATGAACCTCAGCGGAGAGGCCGTCCGGGATGCAGCGGCGTTTTATAAAATTCCGCCGGAAAAAATCATCGTTATTTTTGACGATATCAGCCTTGAACCCGGTCGGCTGCGCATCCGCCGCAAAGGCTCTGACGGCGGCCACAACGGAATCAAGAGCATAATCTATCAGCTTCAAAGCGATGCCTTTCCGCGCATCAAGCTCGGAATCGGCGCAAAGCCGCACCCGGAGTTTGACCTTGCGGCGTGGGTGCTTGAACCGTTTTCAAAAGAGGCGCTCAAGGCTCTGCGCTCGGCAGCTGACAACGCCTGCGAGGCAGTCGGTCTGATGGTTGACGGAAAAACCGATGAAGCCATGAGCCGATACAACTCATGAAAAAAGCACAAAAAACAACCTCTGCTCCGGCTTGAAACAGGTGCAGGGGTCGTTTTTCAAATTGAAGCAGTCTTTAAAGTCAGGCAGATTTTTCCGCCTTTTTCCTTTCCGGAAGCTGCGCCGCAATTATTGCGGCAAACATGACAACGCAGCCGACAAGCTCCCTTGCACTCGGCGTTTCATGAAGAATTATCATTCCGGTAATCAGCGCAAAGACCGACTCAAGACTCATCAGCATTGAGGCAACGGTGGGCTCGGTCCGCTTCTGGCCGAGAATCTGAAGCGTATATGCAATGCCGCTTGACATGATTCCGGAATATGCAATGGACGGCGCCGCGGCTTTTATGCTTTCAAGTGTGACTTCCTCAAAAATGAACATCGGCGCAAGACAAAGCACTCCGACAACAAAAAACTGGCAGCAGGAAAGCTTGATTCCGTCAACCCTTGGCGAGACGGCGTCAACAATGAGAATCTGCACCGTGAAGCAGAACGCGCAGGCAAGAACATATGCGTCCGAGCTTTGAACGCTGCTGTCATTGACACAAAGGAGATAGAGACCAACCAGCGCGGCGGCCGCGCAAGGCCAGATTATCGGACGGATCTTCTTTTTGAGCGCAATGCTGAAAATCGGAACAAGGAGAATATAGAACGCGGTAATGAACCCTGCTTTTCCGGACGGGGTACCTTTATCAATGCCAATCTGCTGCAAACACGAGGCAACGCAGAGGGAAACGCCGCAGGCGAGCGCACCTTTTGCAAAAAACAGGCGCTCTTTTTTTGTTTTCAATCCAACATATTTCCCGCGTTTTTTCAAAACGGCGTCCTTGATTAAAATCACCGGAATCAGCGTTGCACTGCCGAGGAACGAGCGCAGTCCCATGAACGTGAACGGACCGACATGTTCGGCGCCGGTGCTCTGAGAAACAAAGGAGCTGCCCCAGATTACGGCGCAAAGAGCAAGAAGGACGCTTCCGACAAGATTGTTCTTTCTGTTTTCTTTCATCTTTAAAACTTCCCGAATAAGCAAAAATTAAAACGTGCGCCGCAGCGCAAAGCAACACAGTAAAGTATAGCAAAAAGCCTTTTGCGCTTCAATGGGCAAAAGCATTGATTTTCCCACTGCTCAGCGCGGTGATTTTGGTGATATCGGTCAGTCGAAAAACCGGTTAGCAAAAGCATTAAAAACAATATATTTATAATATCGAACTCAATAGTCGCTTTTTTGTGGGATAATGTAACAGCAAAATATTAAAGCGCCTTTGGCTGCTTAAGGGAGATTTGATTATGACGAGGAAAAAAATTCTTTCATTTGTGCTTGCCGTTTCAATGCTCTTTTCGCTGACGGCAACTCCTGCGTTTGCTGCCGACGGCGGTGAGCAGGTCAAGTCCTTTTTCAAGGATGTTCTGACAAAAACAATCGGCTTTGTCATGGAAACCGTGACGGGCTTCATCAACAATTCCGTTTCCGCCGACGGCGTTGCCGTTGACGAAAAAGACTTCACCCTCACCGATTTTTATTCCGGCACCGAAGCTCTCCTTTCCGCGCCGGCAAAAAACGCCCGTTGGGCGCTCGGTTATGACACTCAGAGCCTTGTTCCGAAGGACAGGGAAAACTATAATCTTTATCTCGGCGGCTTCATGGCGATTGAAAACGGCTTTTCAAACAAGCTGCGCGATGTCTATGATGACATGAAGGTCAGAACAATAGCCGTCTCCGACTCAAGCGGCCGCGGCACCGCAGTTTTTGCAACCATTGACTGCATCGGAATGACAAACACCGACATCCGTTCAATCCGCGAACAGCTGCGCTCCTTTGCAAAGGAAAACGGCATCAATTCAATCAACATTTTTTCAACCCACTGCCACTCCTGCATTGACACTCAGGGTCTTTGGACGGACAATGTTAAGACCATCCTCGGAAATATGTTCTCTGCCTATACCCACATCGGAGAAGTCAAAAAGGGTACTGACCCGAAATATATGCAGTTCTTGTTTGACACGGTATCCCTTTCGGTCAAAAACGCCGTTTCGGGAATGAAGAAGGGTGAGCTGACCTTCTCTCAAAAAGATCTCGGCGCCGAATATTTCAACAACAAAAACAGAACGAGCGCAACGGCGGTTCTCAGTGATCTCACAAAGTTCACCTTCACTCCGGACGATGGCTCAACGCCGACCATAATCGCAAACATGGCTGCGCACCCGGACATTGTTGGCCTTCCGACAAAGGGCGATGACTCAAAGGGTCAGATTCTTTCCGGTGATTATGTCTATTACATTGGCGAAACACTGAACAAGGTCGGCTATAACTTCATGTTCTTCAACGGCGCAATCTGCGGAATATATATCGGAAGAACGCCCACCTCGGACAATGTTGAGCTTCCGCGCAGAGTTGACATCTCCGTCCGCTACGGCCGCGAAATTGGCCGCATTCTGCTTGCAATGAACATGACCGAGGATGAAATCAAGAGCGACCCGTTCCTCTCCGTAACGGGAGACAGCGAGGAGGACATGAACCGCCCGGGCTACACCCTCTGGTATAAAGACTGGAAAGCCGTTCCGGAAGAAAAGGTTGAACCGCTCCTCAACGTCCGTGTGAAATCCGTCATTGTTCCGGTCACAAACAACGTCATCCTCTTTGCCGGAAAACTCAGACTTGCGAATCACACCATGATTAAAACCGAAAACGGACTTGCGGTTGCAACGGAAATCGGCTTTGCGCAGTTCGGCTCTCACAAAGTTGTCATGATGCCCGGCGAGATAAGCCAGGATCTTGTTGCCGGAGGCGCTTCACTGACAAAGGAAGGCTCAATAAACAAAACGAACTTTACGGAAAAAACCGTCTATGACCTTTTCGGAAAAGACACGATTGTTTTTGGTCTTGCGAACGATGCAATAGGCTATGTTGTTCCGGATAACGACTACTGCATGGGTCTTGTTTTCAATCATTACCAGGAGACTCTTTCCCTTGGCAAGGGCACAGCTTCATTCCTCATGAAAAATTATGCCGCACTCGCTTCTGAAGTGCTCTGACATTCCGCGCCGTTTGCCCCAAAATGGCCTAAATGTTAAAATTGTTACACAAACCTAAAAATTGAAACACTGTGTAGCAATTTTTAAGGGCGAATATTATTGACTTGATATTTGCTTTGTGATATCCTATTCTCCAAAGAGAACAATTTTCGGAAAGAAGTTGAATGAATGAAAAAAACAAAAGTGCCTGAAACGCAGAAGCTTTATGACCTCATTCCCTCTCAGCAGACCATGTATATGATGGTTAAATACAGCTTCCATAAACAGCTTGTTCAGATTCCGATTTCATTTTCCGTTGAAAAGGAGCTTGACTTCGGCATCCTTAAGAAAGCATTCAATATTGAAATTGAACGCAATGACAGCCTGCGCCTGCGCTATGTTGTTGTTGACAAAAAAATCAAGCAGTATTTCCTTGACCGCTATACCATGAACTATATCCAGGTCAAGCGCTTCAAAAGCATTGAGGAGCAGGAGGCGTTCTTTTCAAAGGACGCGCAAAAGCCCATATACTTCCTCAAGGATGAGTGTTACAGAGTGATGTTCTTCAAGACCGAGGGCGTTGGAAGCGGAATTTACTTCAATGTCAGCCACCTCAGCCTTGACGCAATGGGAATTGTTATCACTCTTGTTGACCTTCTCAGGGTATACAGAGCGCTCATCAACAAAACGGAAATGCCCGAACCGCTTGATAAATATGAGGATTACATCAAAGAGGAATTCCTCCGCCTTTCAGACAAAAAGAAGATGGCGAAGCACGAGGAGTTTTATAAGCGATATTTCCTCAAGGGCGGCGAGCCGTTCCACGCGAATGTTCACGGCCCGGAGCTTCTTGAAAAATACAGGAAAAAGAAAAAGAATCCCAATCTGCGCGTTCCTCCGGCCTATAATCCGCTTTGGGACAAGAGCGAGATGATTGTCAAAAGCATTGTCCCCAAGGACGCAAAGAAGATTTTTGACTTCTGCCTTCAAAAGAAAATTGCGCCGGAAAGCCTCCTCCAGCTCGGATTGCGGACATACTGCTCTGCCGTCAACGGCAGAAATCCCGATGTCTTTATCCAGTCGCTTTGCAGCAAGCGCGCAAAGCACAGCGAAAAGAACATGGGCGGCTGCATTACACAGCCCTTGCAGCTGAGAACAATCATTCCGGAGGATTACACCTTCTCCCGCGCTCTTGATGAAATCACGGGAACAAGAACAAGCCTGTTCATGCATTCGGCCTATCCTTACGGCCTTGCGCTGAACCTCTCGCGTGAGATATATAATTACAATATGTTCCAGGGTCCGGCGTGCATGATGTTCTCGTGGATACCGGTTCCGATAGGTCCGCTTGTTCCGTTCAAGTTTGATTTCCGCGGCTACAACCTCGGAAGATACTTCACTCCGCTTTATGTTATCACTCACCCCGACCCGGAAACTCAGGGCATCAAGTGTGAATATATGTATCGCGTGAAGCTTGCAACAAGCGAGGATATCAACAATCTTCACGAAAACGCGGTCAAAACAGTTGTTGCCGGAATTGAAAACCCGGACATCACCATTGGTGAACTGCTTGATAAAATAAGTAAATAAATCATTTCAAAAGGAGACATAAACAATGCTCGAAAGACTCAGAAAAGTAATTTGCGAATACACAGAAATTTCCGCCGATAAAATCACCGAGGAGACGAACATCAGAACCGAACTGGGACTCAACTCACTTGAGCTTATCAACATGGCCGTTGCCATTGAAGATGAGTTCGGCGTTGAAATTCCCGACCGCGAAGCTCTCGGAATTGAAACCGTCGGAGACACCATTAAGCTCATTGAAAAATATATGAATGCATAAAGGCACAAAAAGCCGGGGCTGTTCAAAACGGACAACCCCGGCTTTGTTTTTTTGCTCTTCAGTTTTCGCTCATGGCGGCAGCGTTTTTTGAAAGCGGCTTTTTGGTTACCGAAACCTTTGAAACGGACTCAAGCTTTCCCTTTCCCCCGGAGTTTTTCTTTTTGATAACAACATACAGCACAGCATACATTATGAACGCAAAAACAATGGTTGTCAAGCTTGCGTCAATCATGTCCATCATCGTGTCCCAAAGCGGAAGCTGGCCGCCGTCCGTGACTTTTCCGTGGCCGAAAATTTTATAAAAGATGTCATCATCGGCCGGAGCGTACCAGTAGCTTTGGTTCGCCGACCCCCAAAGGAAGTCTCCCATGAACTCCGTTATCTCCCAAAGTGGGATAATCATGAAGGAAAAGAATGTTCCGAACAGCGTACCCATGAGCGGAGAGATGCTTTCAAGGTGCTTTTCCTTTTTAAGAACCGCTTTATAAATGAAGTATCCGCCGATTGCCGCCACAGGGCCGGAAACGGCGTGAAGAATTCTGTCATATTTGGGAATGACGGAATAAAGGTCGATAAAATTTCCGAGGAAGGAGCCGAAAATCTCCATAAGGTTGATGACGTGCTGAGCGCGGTACGGAAGGTTTGCAAAAAGGCTGTTCTTCGGTGCAACAAAATGAAGGAGGCTGACCGCATAAAGCGCAAGCATATTGACCGCGCAGAGAACCCTCTGCCTTTCATCGGTGTGCATTATGACGGCATAGATGAAAAGCAGGCGGACAACCCACCATGATATGTATTCGACAACGGACATTTCCTCAAAAATGCCGTGCCAGACCATCAGAACGCGCTGTTTAAGAAATTTCATATTCATACTCCTTTTTCAAAAGAGAGTCTTGGAAAAAACGGCCAAAATGCTCCGTTTCCATAGTCAACTATACATCCGCGCGTCCTGTTTGTAAATAAAGGTTAAGCATTTGTAATACCTTGTCGGAGATTTGCAATAATTTTTTCTTTTCTTCTTAATTATTTTCGTTGATTTTTTTCATATCAGAGTGCCGGTCAGCCTCTCAGCCGGCGGTCACCTTGAGCGCAAGGACAGTGATGTCATCCGCCGTCTCCCTTGTGCTGCGCAGCCGTGCAAGCGAGGCAATGTGAGACGCAAGCGAGTCCATGTCGTTCGTGCTCCAGGCAAGCAGCTCATCGTTTATCCAGCCGCAGTCTCCGCCGGTTGCGCCGTCTGAAAGGAGGAGAACAATGTCTCCGGCTTCAAGAACCGTTTTTCTTCGCGCAAAGCAGACGTTGCGGATTATTCCGACCGGGAGCGACTGCTCTTCAACAACGGTGATCTCCTTTCCGCGCCGGACAAACGAAACCGCGGCTCCGGCCTTGTAAAATTCCGTTTCTCCGGTGTATACATTCACGCTGATTCCGTCAACGGTTGCAATGGATTCATCGGTCGATTTCACCATCAGCGCGCAGTTCACCGTTTTCAGTGCGCTTTCAAAAGAGAAGGAGCAGGAAAGAAGCTTTTCCATCAGCGTTGCCGTCAGCGTTGAGTCAACGGCGGCGCGTGAGCCTGTTCCCATTCCGTCACTTATCAGGGCAATCTCATTTCCGTTCATATCTCTTAGCGCAGCAATGCAGTCGCCGCAGACGTTGTTGTCTTTGAACGGAATCTGACATGAACCCGTGACAACGCGGAAAACCGCACGCTCCTCGAATGTTATCACCGAGCGCAGCTCCATGACGGCAATTTCCGGTTTTTCAAAAACACGTCCGGTCGTCAGCTCAAAAATCGTTTTCATTTTTTGAAGGTTGAGGTCAAACGCATTTTCAAGAACATTCACCTCAATGGTTATTTTCCCGCCGGAATTTGAAAAATAATTCACACAGTCAACATAGATGTCCGCGTCCGCAAGCGCCGTCCGCAGCGCACGCGAGCGTGCGTTGTCAACAACTCTGTTTGCGCAGACCTGCTTTGCAAACTCGGAAAGGAATTCGGCGATTGAAGAAAACTGGTCGCTGACAAGCGAGCGCATCTCGCGCACCTTCATTTTTGAGGCCATTCCCGTGACAAAATCGCTGTATGAGGAATTGACCTGAGAAACAAGAGCGTTTGCACGCGGACAGCGTTTTTCAAGCTTCGTCCGCTCCTTTCCCGGCTCCTTGAGTCCGCTCAGGGTGAGAATATCTGCGGCGGTTTCGTTGAAGTTTTCGCTCCAGCATTCGTTTTTGAATGAGCAGCCGAAGCAGATGTTCTGCTGAAGCTTTGCAAAAATCCGGTTTATCTCCGGATTTATCACATTGTCAAGCCTTGCGCTGACCTTTGTCACAATGTCTGAAACCTCGCTGACCGTCTCCGCCGCACGCCTCAAAGACGCGCAAACGCGGCGGTTCAGCCCGTCATCTGAGGAAAGGAGCCTCTTTTCAAGCGCGGTATGAACTGCAAAGAGCTTTTTTGACGGAATGAAGGCAAAAATTGCGCACCCGGCCGCAATTTCAAGCAGACTCCAAAACGCATTCTGGGAAAAGCCGCCGAAAAAGGACATCACCGCCGCGGCAAGCGCAAAGGAAATGGATACCGCGTACTGGCCGAGCGGAGCAAAAACGCCGCAGACAAGAGACGCAACCGTGATAACGGGAAAAAGGAACCTTGCCTCGGCAGAAACTGAAAGTGAGGCGGCCGTGCATATTCCGAAAAGGCAGGAGGCGGCCGCGCCTTTGTAATGAGAAACAAAAAGAACAAGCAAAACCGCCGCCGTCCGCGCCGGAACAATGGGGCCGAGCGCAAGACCGCAGGCGCAAAGCAAAAGAATGCACAGGCAAAGCCCTGCTGCGGCAATATCCTGAGCGCTCAGCGCGGAAAGGCTGACGCGGAAGACCTGTGCCTTTTTGCTGCGGATGAAAAGGCAGGCGGCGCAGAAAGCAACCGCACCCTCGCAAAGGGCAAAGAGGAGCGAAAGAAGCCGCGTTTCGCCAAAAAAGGCCGCGGCGCCGGACGCAAGAAAGCAGGAGAAAAACGCCATGAGCGGAAAGGCGAGAGCGCTTTTGAGCGCGGGAAGCTTTTTTTCCGAGGCGGCGCGGCAAGCGGCACACAAAAGCAGCGCGGCGCTGCACCTCAAAGCGGTCTGCCACGGAAAAGCAACAAAAAATCCGCAGACTCCGCCGATGAGCGAGGCCGCAACAAAGGAAAACTCAACTCCGGCCAGAAACGAACAGCAAAACGGAGAAAGCGTTCCGAGCGCATTAAGCTGGGAGAGGAGAAAAGACACCGCCGCGGCGCAGAGCTGCTTCACCCACGGCGCAAGCTCCTTTTCGTCATCAATTATGAGCGATGAAATGTTTTTGATTTCCGGCGCGGTTCTTTCTTCGGTTTTCATAAGGCTCGTCCTTTCAAAGAAATGTTTTCCGGGCTATTATAAAGATTTTTTTGAAAGAAAACTGTCGCACCGTGGCACAGGAAGATAATTTTTTTCTTCCCGTTCAATCCGAGCGCAAAAGAGGAGCCGTATTGCGGTTATTTTTTCATTCACACTCAGTTCATAATTGACATAACATGGCAAAAATGATAAAATATTCCCAGCGAATGCTGAAAGGGGGGTAAAAGAATGGACAATCTCATCGCAAGACTCACCGGTATTTTTGACTTTGTTTCGGAAATCGTTAACTATATTTATGATTTCTTCCAGACACTGTTCAAGAAGGAAACCGTATAATCGGACTGCTTTTTAAAGGCTGAAGATTTTTGACAGAAAAACGGGAGCTGCCATGAAAAGGCGGCTCCCGTTTTGTTTTGTTATTACTTTTTTATCGCCTTACGCTTTGCCGGAAAGCTCCAACACCTTGCTTTGAATCCGGGCAAGAGCTTTTTGAAGGTTCCTTTCCTCTCCAACGGCCTTTTCAATCGGACAAAGGCCGGTTTTTTGCCGGTTCAAAATGCAGTCCGCTGTTTCTGAGCAGAAAAAGGAAATTCCGTTTTTCTCAAGTATCTCCTGCGCGTCACGGCTCATGACAACGGCGTAAACCTCTTTCACCCCAAGTGCGGAAAAAAACACGGCCGCCCCTTTTCCGACCACTCTGTCCGCCGCGCAGAAAGCAGACAGGTCTTTCCCTTTTGCATACAGCTCAAGCAGAGCCGCAACGCCCCTTTTTTCGCTTTTGAGCGTTTCTTCTTCACTGCAAAGAACAAGGGTGAGGTTTTCCTCTTTTAAAACCGAGAGAGCGCGTCCCGTGTTTTTGTTCATCCGCCTCAAAACTCCTCTTTAATTTTTTTCAGTATATCTTTGTCTGCCGGACAAAAATCAAAGTTTTCAATTTCCTGAGGCGTTATCCATTTTATGTCGTTATGTTCAAGCAGACGGATTGACCCCTTAATAATTTCCGCATTGAAAAGTGTGAGGTCAACCGTCATGTCCGGATATTCATGAACAAGCCGAGTAAAAACGTCCGAAACTCTGATTTCAACGTCCAGCTCCTCGCGGCATTCGCGCACAAGAGCCTGCTTTTTTGTTTCTCCCGGCTCAACCTTTCCGCCAACGAACTCCCAAAGCAGTCCGCGCGTTTTGTGCGCCGGACGCTGACAGATTAAAAATGTGTTGCCCTTCCTGATGAGAGCCGCAACAACCTGAACCATTTTTTGCTCCTCCCGGTTTTTTATTTTATACTGACTTTTTTGCCGCTTCTTCCTTTTTGAGCGCGGCAGGTGCAGTCTTTTTCTGCGGTGCTTTTTTGATGCGCAGAAGAATGTCACATTTGTCAAGCAGGCGGTCAAACACCTCTGCAATAATCACCGTTGAAACAAGGCAGACCAGAGTGAACAGAACAGGCTTTGAATTGAGATTGAGCTTTGAAAAAATCATCATCGGTATTCTTTGAAGAATATAGACGCTGAAAACGCGCTTTCCGAACCAGCGCAAAACCCTGTTGTCAACACTGACGCGCATTGAAGCAAGGGCAATGACGAGCGCAAAAACCAAGGCCTCGGGAATGAAGATTTTGCGCATCTTGTGATATATCGGAAGAAGATAGGCAAGATATCCGAAAACGGTAATTGTGATGGCCGCCGCGGAAAACCACTTTGAGAAGTCTTTCAGGAGATATTTGTCAATCGCCGGCTTTGCAATGTAATACCACATTCCGAGCGGATAACACATGAGGGTGTCATACCACCAGTATTCCTTGCCTTTGAGAACACGCAGACCAATCATCAGCGCGAAGGCAAGAACGGTGAAAACGGCGGTTGGAACAACAATTTTGTCCTTTGCAAAAGCAAAGACAAGGAACGTCAGCGCATAGAGCATAAGTATCGTAAAGATGAACCAAACGCTGTTTCCGACGGCGGAAAGCCCAATGAAAGACTTGAGCAGACGGACAAGGTCATATTTTGTTCCGAGCAGACGGCTGACAACAAAGAAGATTACAATCGCAAAAGCAAAGTGATACCAAACGGAAAAAATCCGCCTCTTTGGAATTGTCAGCGCATAGCGCGGCTTTTTTTCAAGGCTCAGCGCAATCCCGTAGCCCGAATAAAACAAAAACGCAACAACCATAAGCTGGCCGAGGAAGAGCATGAAGTCCGTGAACGGCTCATTGAGCGCCGTTTTTTCAAGCTTGACATACTGCCGTATGTGCGAAAGGAAAACAATGATAACAAAAATACCCTTTATCGAGCCTGTTTTCTGAACGGACATATAATCCTCAAAGCCGTCTTTAAAGCTGAACTTTATTCCAACAAGGCAGAGCACAAGCAGGGCAAAAATATATACTGACATAAATTCTCTCTCCTTTTTAAACTTCAGACAACATATTTGTTAAGCTTCGGAATGCGCCGTATTATATATGTGAGGCCAAAGCTCAAAACAAACGCACAAACGGAAAGCACCGGAACGCTGAAGAGCGCGTGGAACAAGCCGTTGTCAAAGCCGACCGCCTCAAGAAAGTCAATGGCATACATATGCGTGAGATAAATTCCGAACGTGCAGCCGCTCAGAAGAACAATCGGCTTTTTGAATTTTTGCAGTTTGAGCTTTGAAACGCGGTTTTTGAAAAAGACAAAGACCGCCGCCGAGCTTACAACCATGTTCGGCATTGAAAAGGTCATGAGACCGGTGTAATCCTTCCCCTTCATTTGAGAAATTTTTATTGTTCCTATGACTGAAGCAACGGAAAGAAGAACGGTCAGCGCATATAAAATATACTCGGCGCGTTTGCTGACCTTTGAGCGGAAAAGAACATGACCCATAACATAATATCCCGTATATCCGAGAACAAAGTAAAAGCGCATATTACCCTTCATTGCGTCAAGCCATTTGAGAACGGTTATATCAAAAACCTTTCCAAGCTCAACAAGAGTGGGAACAAGGCAGCCGAATATCAGAAACAGGAGAAGAAAATACTTTGCGTTCTTCATCTCTTTTGTCATGCAGCGGACAAGCGGCGTTATCAGATAAAGCCCGAAAATCATGAAAAGATACCACATATATGTTTTTCCGACAAAAAAGCTCCTGAGAGTCTTTTCAATCGAAAAGCCGGAAAAGCCGTCATGTTCAAAATAATACCGAGCCGTGTCATAAACCAGGTTGACCGTGCTCCAAAACAGAAAGGCAACAACAATTCTGAAAACATTTTTTGAAAAAAACCGCCGCGTGTCAAAATGCCTTTGCCCGTCAAGGAGCATTGAGCCGCTTATCATCACAAACAGCGGAACCGCAATGTGACAGAGAACGTCATAAATCGCAAGCGCATAAAACCTTGTTGAATTAAGCGGGAGAGAATGAAAATTCTGAGCCGATGCATGAATGAAAAGAACAAGAACAATCGCCGTTATCCGCAAAAGGTCAAGCCAGAGGACACGCGGTTTCGGTTGGATTGAATTTTTGGGTCTTTCACTTTGTTCCATTTTTTCCTCCTTATCTTCCGCCGTCAATGCCAATGGTCTGGCCTGTGATAAAAGCCGCCTTTTCGCTCGAAAGAAAAAAGACCAGTTCGGCAACGTCACGCGGTGTTCCGTTTTTTTGAAGCGAGCTTTCAAGTGCAATTTCGCGCTTTGTCTCCTCATCAAAGCAGGCGTTCATCTCCGTTTCAATGAAGCCGGGCGCAACACAGTTGACGTTGATTTTTGAGGGGCCGACTTCCTTTGAAAGCGCCTTGGTGAAGCCTATCATCGCAGCCTTTGAAGCGCTGTAATGCACCTCGCATGAGCCGCCGGAAACGCCCCACATTGAGGAGACGTTGACAATTTTTCCGCTTTTTCGTCTTATCATCTGCGGAAGAATGAGCTGGCAAAGGCGCATGGCGCTTTCGATATTGACAGCAAAAAGCCTTTTTGCGTCCGCCTCTTCAACAAGCTGAAAAACATTTCTGATTGAAACGCCCGCGTTATTCACAAGAACGTCGATTTTTGAACGCAGAGCAAGCGCCTGCTTTGAAAGCTTCTCGCATTCTCCGCCCTTTGAAAGGTCGGCGCAAAGCGGAAAAACCTCCGCCCCGAACCGCGCTTCAAGCTCCTCTTTGAGCGCAAAGGCCGCCTTTTCATTTTTCCGGTACTGCATAATCACATCAAAGCCGTTTTCGGCAAAAATGCGGCAAATCTCGCTGCCTATTCCGCCCGAAGCCCCGGTCACAAGAACAGTTTTTTTCATCCGTTTTTCCTTCCGTTTCTGTCAGTTTTTACCTGTAATATAATAACAGCAAAAGCTTCCGCTGTCAATCATGATGAGGCTGAATATGCCGGCTTTCTCCGCCCGGGATGAAAGCTTCAAAAAAGGCAACGATTTTGTGAATTTTGTTTTTTATCTCTTGACTTTGAATTCAAAATTGGGTATTGTATATTATAAGTGATTATACACTTTTTTCTCCGGCGCTGCCGGCCAGTTTGCATTAAGGAGACGAATACATCAATGAATAAAAAACTAATGACGGGGCTTTGTGCCGTGCTTTCAATTCTGCTCTTTTTCACCGGCTTTGAGCTTGGCTCATACCGCGAAAAAAAGAACATCAAAGCGAACCAGACTCAGGTTTTTCAGCCTGTGAGCCAGAGCAGCTATAACTCGCAGTCAAGCACTGCGCCGAGTGAAACCCAGCCAACAACGCAGCCGAGCCAGACCTCGGAATCACTTTCCGTCTATCCGGACAGCTCAACAACCGCTCCCTCCGCCGCGCAGTCAACAAAGCCGGCCGCAAAGGATCCCTCCGCAATGTCAAAAGCGGAAGTTATTGCCGCCGCAAAAAAGGCCATTGATGCCGTCAAGACTCAGCAGAACATGACTGCGGTTCAAACGGAAAACATTCAGATAACAGTTAACGATTGCAGCGTTTCCGGCCTCACGAGCCTTGTTAACAGCATTGTTCAGCGCTTCACCGGCGAAAAGAGCGCAACCTATAAATTCGTTAACGGCCAAGCCACAGGTGTCAGACCGGACGGCAAGGAGGTTGAGGACGAGGGCGTTGTTTCTCCGACTCAGGTTATTCCGCCCAAAAACAAAACCTTTGATATCACAGAAGCCGGTGTTACAGAAGCCACAGCAAAAAAGAGCGGCTCCGACACAGTCTATACAATCAAAATCAAAGAAGAGTCAACAACGCTCCAGAATCCCGTTCCGCAGTTCAACTCTGCCGCAATCGGTTATCTTGACCTGACAAAAATTTCAGACAAAATCAACGGAGCGGAGATTACCGAGGCTAATATGCATTATCCCGGCTCGTCCGTTACCGCAACGGTCAACGGCAACGGAAAGCTTGTTAAGCTTGAGTTGTATCTTCCGATGGACGGCTACGGCGCAGCCTCACTCAAGTTTGTTAAGGGCAACGCCTCCTTCAGCGGAAGCCAGACGGAAACCTGGACATTCACTTATTAATAACAAAATTAACCGCCAACCGGGTGTCTTTTCAGGCATCCGGTTTTTATTTTTCACGCAAAATTCCCCGTTTTTCGCGCAGAAAAGGGAGTAAAATATGCTTTTGGTTCCGCGCCGCAGAGGGGTAATCGTATCTTCTAACAAAATGCACAATTTTTAAAGAAAAATTTTTGAGAGTTTCTAACAAAAATAACAAACCCCCTTGTCTTTTTGACCTCCGGGTGATATTATTAACATAGACGTGCTATACTCGATTATGATATTCTCTTAAAGCAATCGATACGGCGCATTTTAAGATTTGTTCCGGAAAGGCTGTGGCAACATGGAAACAGAAAAAAACAGAAAAGGCGATGAAACCGCTCTCTACTTTTTTCATTCAGGAAAGGGCTGCCGCGTTTATGAGTATCTCGGCTCACACAAAACTCCCGGCGAGGACAGCGTGACCTTCCGCGTCTGGGCGCCGAACGCCGCCGCGGTGAGCGTTATTGGAGACTTCAACGGCTGGGACGGAGAAAAGAACAAAATGTTCCGCCTTTCGGACGGGCAAACGTGGGAGTGCTCTGTTCCGCTTGTTAAGCGATTTGACAGCTACAAATATCTTGTGACCTATCCGGACGGAAAAACAACCGCCGCAAAATGTGACCCTTATGCGTTCCACAGCGAAACGCGGCCAAAAGACGCATCAAAATATTATGAGCTTGACACATACAGCTGGAAAGACGGCGAGTGGCAGGAAAAAAGAGCAAAGGCCAATCCCTATGAAAGCCCGATGAACATCTATGAGGTTCACGCCGGTTCATGGCGCAGATATAAGGACAACAGTCCCTTTTCATATTCCGACCTTGCGCGCGAGCTTGTTCCATATGTTAAGGAAATGGGCTATACCCACATTGAGCTTATGCCGCTTTCGGAATATCCGTTTGACGGTTCATGGGGCTATCAGGTCACGGGATACTTTGCCGCAACCTCACGCTACGGTACCCCGGACGAGCTTATGCACTTCATTGATGTTTGCCATCAAAACGACATCTCCGTCATTCTTGACTGGGTTCCGGCGCATTTTCCGCGCGACCTTCAGGGACTCTCGCTTTTTGACGGAACGCCCTGCTATGAATATTCCGACCCGAGGAAGGGCGAGCACAAGGACTGGGGAACAAAGGTCTTTGATTACGGAAAAGCTGAGGTTATCTCATTTCTTATCAGCTCCGCGGCGTTCTGGTTTCAAAAATATCACATTGACGGGCTGCGCGTTGACGCCGTTTCCTCAATGCTTTATCTCGATTACGGCCGCGAAAACGGCCAGTGGGTGCCGAACAAATACGGCGGAAACGAAAACCTTGAGGCGATTGAATTTTTCAAAACGCTCAACTCAACCGTTTTTCGCGAGTACCCATATGCCCTCATGATTGCGGAGGAGAGCACGGCGTGGCCGCTTGTTTCAAAGCCCGTTGACGCCGGCGGACTCGGCTTCAACTTCAAGTGGAACATGGGCTGGATGAACGATACCCTGCGCTATTTCTCGCTCGACGGTCTTTCAAGGAAGTATAACCACAACCTCCTCACATTCTCGTTTTTCTACGCTTTTTCGGAGAATTTCATTCTTCCGATTTCCCACGATGAGGTTGTTCACGGAAAATGCTCGCTTATCGGAAAGATGAGCGGAACCTATGACGAAAAGTTTGACACCCTGCGCGCCTTCTTTGGCTACATGACCGCCCACCCGGGAAAGAAGCTCTGCTTTATGGGTCAGGAATTCGGCCAGTTCATTGAATGGCGCTTTGACGAGGAGCTTGACTGGCTTTTGCTCGGCTATGAAAAGCACAAGGCTCTTCAGGACTATGTTAAAAAGCTCAACGGCATCTATAAAAAACATCCAGAGCTTTGGGAAATTGATTACGGTTGGGACGGCTTTTCATGGTGCGTCAGCGATGACTGCAACAATTCCGTTATTGCTTTCACAAGAAAGGACAAAAGCGGCGGTGCGCTCGTTTGCGTCTGCAACCTGACGAGCGTCCCGCGTGAAAAATATTCCTTCGGCGTTGAAAAGGAAGGAATATATGAGGTTATCCTTAACTCTGACAGCGAGAAATTCGGCGGAGGCGGAAAGGGAACAAAAACAAGGGTATCCTCAAAGAAAAAGCCGATGCACGGCTTTGAAAACAGCATTACCCTTGACCTTCCCGGCCTTTCCTGCCTTTATCTCATCAGAAAACCCAAGCCGCATAAAAAAGCGTCAGAAGAAAAAAGCACAAAAAAGCCAAAGGCATTGATTAAATAAACCAAACTTAATATATTAAGGAGGAACTTTATGGCAAAGAAAACCGAATGCCTTGCAATGCTCCTTGCCGGCGGACAGGGAAGCCGCCTCGGCATACTCACAAAGACCATTGCAAAGCCCGCCGTGCCTTACGGCGGAAAATACCGCATTATTGATTTTCCCCTTTCAAACTGCATCAACTCCGGAATAGAAACCGTTGGCGTGCTGACCCAGTATCAGCCGCTGGAGCTGAACGATTATATCGGCAACGGCGCCGCGTGGGATCTTGACCGCGCCCACGGCGGAGTTCACATTCTCTCTCCCTATCAGCAGATCAAGGGCACGCAGTGGTACAAGGGAACGGCCAACGCAATCTATCAGAACATCAACTTCATTGACCGCTATAATCCCGAATATGTTGCCGTCCTTTCCGGCGACCATATCTATAAGATGGACTATGCAAAAATGCTTGCCTATCACAAGGAGAAGAATGCGGCCTGCACCATTGCAATGCTTGAGGTTCCGTGGGAGGAGGCGTCCCGCTTCGGTCTGATGTTTGTCAATGATGACGGCTCAATCAGCGAGTTTGAGGAAAAGCCGAAAAATCCAAAGAGCAACAAGGCTTCAATGGGCGTCTATATCTTCACTTGGAGCGTTCTGCGCAAATATCTCATTGAGGATGAAAACAATCCCGACTCCGGAAACGATTTCGGCCACGATGTTATTCCGGCAATGCACGGCGCCGGTGAAAGACTTTTTGCCTATCAGTTTGACGGCTATTGGAAAGACGTTGGAACCATTGACTCACTTTGGGAGGCCAACCTTGACCTGCTCAATCCCAAGGTTGACCTTGACCTTTCAGACAACAGCTGGAAAATCTATTCAAAAACAACGGCCGCTCCGCCGCACTTTATCTCAGACAAGGCGAAGGTTGAAAACTCAATGATTACCGAGGGCTGTGAAATTGACGGCGAGGTTGATTACTCAATCCTTTTTTCAAATGTCACCGTTGAAGAGGGCGCAACCGTCCGCTATTCTATAGTGATGCCCGGAACCGTTATCAAGTCCGGCGCTCTTGTTGAATATTCTATTGTTGCGGAAAACGCCGTTATTGAGGAAAACGCCCATGTTGGCAATGACCCGGCCTCAATGAGCAACGCCTATGACGACTGGGGAATCGCCGTGGTTGGAGAAAAGGTTCATATCGGCAAAAACGCCGCCGTTGCCGCAAAGGCAATGGTTGACAAAGATGTAAAGGAGGTCAAGTGATGCGTGCTTCAAATGTTCTCGGAATAATCTATTCAAACGTCTATGACGAATACATAAGCGAGCTTACCGGAATCCGGACAATGGGCTCGGTTCCGTTTGCCGGAAGATACCGTCTCATTGACTTCTGCCTTTCCGGAATGGTTGGCTGCGGAATCACAAAGGTCGGAGTCAGCACAAAGAGCAACTATCAGTCTCTCATGGATCACCTCGGCTCCGGAAAAGCGTGGGATCTTTCAAGAAAACGCGACGGACTGACAATTCTTCCGCCGTTCAACCTCGGTGACTCCGTCGGAATATACAGCCACCGCTTTGAGGCGCTTAAAGGCATGATGAACTATATTTCGCAAAGCGGAAAGGACTATGTCCTCTTCTGCGACTGCAATGTTGTCTGCAACATTGACTATGAAAAGTTCATTGAAACCCACATAAGCTCCGGAGCAGACATCACCATCGCATATAAACGCGGCGTTAAGCCCGCAATTCCAAACATCATGACCTTTGACCTTGAAAATGACAGAATAACAAGCGCAAGAACGGGCGAGCTCGGCGCGGACGCAAAGAATTATTCGCTCAACATTATTATCATGAGCCGCGCCTTGCTTGAAAGGCTTGTCAACAGCGCTTCAACGCTCCCGGACGCACGCTTTGAAAAGGACATCATTGCAAAGAACACAAGGAACCTTGACATCAGAGGCTATAAGATTGAAGATTTTGCAGAGATGATTGACTCGCTTCAAAAGTATTATGACATCAGCATGAGCCTTCTTTCCGGAACAAGGAAGGAGCTTTTCAAAAAGGACAGACCAATTTACACCAAGGTGCGCGATGACGTTCCGGCAATTTACGGCGTCTGCTCAAAGGCTTCAAACTCACTCATCGCAGATGGCTGCGTCATCAAAGGTACGGTTGAAAACTGCATTCTTTTCCGCGGCGTATACATTGCCGAGGACGCCATTGTTAAAAACTCAGTGATTATGCAGGACAGCTATGTCAGCTCAGGCTCAAAAATCAACTGTGCAATCCTTGACAAAAATGTTGTCATCCGCCCGAACCGCGAAATTTCCGGCGCCGAAACCTACCCGGTATACATTGGAAAGAACATCACTGTTTAACTTCCTAAGAAGGAGGAAAAGAAAAATGAAAGTTTTGTTTGTTGCGTCCGAGGCTCAGCCCTTCATGGCCAGCGGCGGACTCGGCGATGTTGCCGGCTCGCTTCCGCAGGCGCTGAGAAAAAGGCTCATCGGCTGCCGCGTTGTGATGCCGCTTTATGACACCATCAGTCAGGAGATGAAGGACACAATGTCCTTCATCACAAGCATTTCCGTTCCCGTTGCGTGGAGGCGCCAGTATTGCGGCGTTTTTCAGGCGAAGTATAAGGGTGTTATCTATTATTTCATTGACAACCAGTATTACTTCAAGCGCGACCGGATTTACGGCCATTATGACGATGCGGAGCGCTTCACGTTTTTTTCAAGAGCAGTGCTTGAAATTCTTCCGCATATTGACTTCAGGCCGGACATCATTCACTGCAACGACTGGCAGAGCGCCCTCACTCCGGTTTTCTACACAACAATGTATAGCAAAGACCCGTGGTATCAGGGAATCAAAACCGTTTTCACAATCCACAACATCCAGTATCAGGGAACATACGGAATGGACCTTGTGAATGACGTTATCGGTCTCAAGCCGGAGGACGCCGGAATTGTTGAATATGACGGTGACGTCAACTTCATGAAGGGCGCCATTGAGTGCGCAGATAAGGTCACAACCGTCTCTCCGTCATACGCTCAGGAGATTCTTGACCCGTGGTACAGCCACGGACTTGACACCATCCTCAAAGCGCGTCAGTGGAAGCTTCAGGGAATCCTCAACGGAATTGACACGGAAAGCTATGACCCCGAAACGGACGCGGCCATTGAAAAGAATTATAATGTCAACAGCTTTGAAAGCGGAAAAGCGGAAAACAAGGCCGCCTTGCAGGAAAACCTCGGCCTTCCCGTCCGTGCAGACGTTCCGGTCATCGGAATTGTTTCGCGCCTTGTTTCACACAAGGGACTTGACCTTGTTAAGGGTATTTTTGACGAATTCCTTTCAACAACGGACGTTCAGGTTGTTGTTGTTGGCTCAGGCGACTGGCAGTATGAAAACTATTTCAGAGAGCTTTGTGACCGTTATCCGGGCAAAATTGCCGTCAGGATCGGCTTTGTTCCCTCTCTTGCGCGGAAGATTTACGCCGCGGCGGATCTCTTCCTCATGCCCTCAAAAAGCGAGCCTTGCGGCCTTTCGCAAATGGTTGCGCTGCGATACGGAACGGTTCCCATTGTCCGCGAAACGGGCGGTCTGCGCGACTCCATCACCGACAGCGGCGACGGGAAAGGCAACGGCTTCACCTTCAAGACATACAATGCGCACGATATGCTTGACGCCATACGCAGAGCTCTTGACGCATATTACAACAAGCCGCACTGGAAAGAGCTTGTCAAACGCGCAATGGAATGCGACTTCAGCTGGGGCAGAAGCTCAAACGAATACATCAAAATGTATAAACAGCTGATGAAATAAAAAACCGGGACTGCCGCAGCCGATGCAGCAGTCCCTTTTCGGATGTTATCAAAGAGGAGAAAATTTTTATGAAAACACTTTTTCTTGTTTTGTTTCTTGCGGTGAGCGTTGTTCACCTTGCGGCGAGCTTTGTGAGCAACAAAAAGCTGCGCACCGCAACAAATGGCTTTATTTTGCTTTTTCTTTTGCTTTATTATATTTTTGCGGCCGAAAAGAAAAACGGCGTTCTGATTGCTGCCGTTGCAACAAGCCTCCTTGGCGATGTTCTTCTCATTCCGCCCGGAAACGGCTGGTTTGTCTCCGGAGGAATCAGCTTCATTCTCTCCCATTTCTGCTTTATCGCCGTCTATGTCATGGCGGTCAACTTTTCAAACGTCAACATTTTTTTGACCGTTCTTGCTTTTCTTGTTTACTGCGCGCTGATTTTCCTTGTTTTCCGTGCGCTCAAGCCAACAACGCCGAAAAAGCTTTACGGCGCAATGATTTTTTATCTGTTCTTCAACGCGGCAATGAACATTTTTGCTTTTATGCTCCTTGTTTCAAGGCCGTGCGCAGCAACTGCATTGACATATGTCGGAGCGGTTTCTTTCTTCGCCTCGGATTCGCTCTTGTTTTTAACAAAATTTTACAAGAAGCCGATGTGGCACGACCACTTCCCGGTTATGCTCACTTACATCATTGCGGAGTTTTTGATTGTTCAGGGCATCATGATGCTCGGATAAGTGATAAATCGGCCGAACACAATTCTCTCGGGGCGGCTTGTGCCGCCCTTTTTTGCCCGTTTTTTCAAAGAGAATCAAATATGCGGCCGTCTTAATAAAAAAACAGTTGACCTCGGAAAAAATAACGGGTATAATCAAGTTAACAAATTATATGCGGAGGTAAATATGAAGTATCAGGAAATTATTGATAAGCTGACGCTTGAGGAAAAGGCTTCCCTTTGCTCAGGCAAGGATTTCTGGCACACAAAAGGCATTGAACGTCTGGACATTCCGTCAATCATGCTCACCGACGGTCCCCACGGACTCAGAAAAAAGGATGAAAAAAACGGCGGTCCCAGCCTTGACAATTCTGTTCCGGCAACCTGCTTCCCGACTGCCGTGACAACGGCGGCGTCATGGGATCCGGAATTGCTTTACAAAATGGGTGAAGCCCTTGGTGAGGAATGCCTCGCCGAGCGCGTCAGCGTTCTCCTCGGCCCCGGCGTCAACATGAAGCGTTCCCCCCTCTGCGGAAGAAACTTTGAATATTTTTCAGAGGATCCTCTCCTTGCCGGAGAGGTTGCGGCCGGCTTCATAAACGGCGTTCAGTCAAAGGGCATCGGAACCTCTCTCAAGCATTTTGCAACCAACAACCAGGAGATGCGCCGGATGTCCGTTGACAGCGTTGTTGACGAGCGCGCACTGCGCGAGATTTACCTCACTGCTTTTGAAATTGCCGTCAAGAAGGGCAAACCCTGGACTGTTATGAACGCCTATAACAAGCTCAACGGAATCTACTGTTCAGACAATGAGGAGCTTCAGCAGAAGATTCTTCGCGATGAATGGGGCTTTGACGGCGTTGTTGTTACAGACTGGGGCGCAGCGAATGACCGCGTTCAGGGTATCATTGCCGGAAATGACCTTGAAATGCCCACCTCCGGCGGATATAATGACAAGAAGATTGCCGATGCCGTCCGCAGAGGTCAGCTTTCAACGGAAATGCTTGACAAGCGCGTTGACGCTTTGCTTGACCTTGCTTTCAAGTCTGAAAAGAACCTCGGCGTCTATACATATGACAAAAAAGCCCATCATGCGCTTGCACGCGAAATTGCGGCTCAGTCAATGGTGCTTCTTAAAAATGATGACGCCGTTCTTCCGCTCAAAAAGGGACAGAAAATCGCCGTTATCGGTGAACTTGCAAGAGCACCGCGATATCAGGGCGCAGGCTCCTCACAAATCAACCCGACCGAGCTTTCAGACGCTTTCAGCGCACTCGTCAAAGAGGGCTTTAAGCCGAACTATGCCCCCGGCTATAACAAGAAGAGCAGCGGAATTTCTCAGCTTTTAATCAATGATGCCTGCGCTCTTGCAAAAAGGAGCGATGTTGTTCTCCTTTTCATCGGCCTGACGGAGGAATATGAGGCCGAGGGTTATGACAGAACAACGCTTGAGCTTCCGGCTGCGCACAACCGCCTTGCCGAGGAGATTTGCGAGGTTTGCGAAAATGTTATTGTTGTTCTTTCCGGCGGTTCACCCGTAACAATGCCGTGGCTTCCAAAGGTCAAGGGCGTTCTTAACGCATACCTCGGAGGCCAGGCGAGCGGCGAGGCGATTGCCGACATCCTTTCCGGAAAGCAGAATCCCTGCGGAAAGCTTGCGGAAACATATCCGCTCTCACTCGCAGACACCCAGTGCGTTAATTATTATCCCGGAACGGTCATGACCACCGAATACAGAGACAGCGTCTATATCGGCTACAGATATTATGACACCGCCAAAAAGGACGTTCTTTTCCCGTTCGGCTTCGGCCTTTCATACACCGAGTTCAAATATTCCGGCCTGAAGCTTTCAAAGAAAAAGCTCAAGGATACCGACACCCTCACCGTGTCTTTCAAGGTTAAGAACACAGGAACCACCGCAGGTGCGGAAATTTCTCAGGTCTATGTTTCGGACACTCAAAGCACAATCTTCCGCCCGTCAAAGGAGCTCAAGGGCTTTTCAAAAATCTTCCTTGAGCCGGGCGAGGAAAAAACCGTTACCGTTGAGCTTTCAAAGCGCGCATTTGCATATTACAACGTCAACATTCATGACTGGCACGTTGAAAGCGGAGACTTTGAAATTCTTGTTGGCGCTTCAAGCCGTGACATTAAGCTTCAAGGCAAGGTGACGGTTGAATCAACCGTGGAAAACGTCACCGTTCCCGATTACAGAGCCGTTGCTCCGGAGTATTACACCGGTGAGGTTCAGACGGTTTCCGATGAAGCGTTCACCGCCGTTCTCGGCCACGAGATTCCGCCTTGCGAAAGAGGAAACGAGCCATTCACCCTCCTTGATTCTCTTGAGCGGACAAAAGGCTCAAAATGGGGCAGAAGAATCAACACCGTCATTGACAAGGCGCTGAACCTTGTTTTCAAGGAGAGCAACTCAACCGTTGACATGGTCAAGGCAATGGCTCTTCAGATTCCCATCAGGAACTTTATCACCATGAGCAGCGGTGTGTTCACCGAGGAGATGGCGAACGGACTTCTCATGATTCTTAACGATGACGAAAGCACCGTTAGGGGCGCGGGAAAAATTCTTGCCGGTCTCGGCAGCGCAGTAATGAAGCTTCCGGCACTGCTTAAAATGGTATAAGCCTTAAACAACAAACCCGGGCAGCCGAATGAATCGACTGCCCGGGGATTTTTTTGTTGTTTTTCTGTTTATTGACCGTCCGGCGTATAAACCAGCATAAAGCAATGGGAGCGGATTTTGCCCTCCATAACCTTTGTTCTGAAGTCGTTTCCGGAAATGACCTTTCCGCCAATGTTCATCGAGGAAACATAGCCAACATTTTCGTTAACCGCACGGTCATGAGAAATAATCGTTATCCACGTTGACGGGTCGCCGCTCACATCAACATTCAGCTTGTTTTTGATGATTTTCTTCATGTCATCGCTCGTCACGGAGTATGTTGACTTGAAGCCGTCCACCAAATAATCGCCGTAGCTCGGACGTCCTCCGCCGAGATACGGAACGGCCGTTTTGCCCCAGACGTTATAAAATGAGGTTGTGAGTCCTGCGCTGATTGAATGGAAGGGAGTCAGCGCGGCCTCCGTTCCGTTATACGCAATGTAAAGGCCATATTTCATAATCTCATCAACAGCGTCATAGCATGCCTGAGACGGAGTTTTTCCGAATGCGTTTGAATCGGTTCCGAGCGTGTAATTATAATACTTTGCAAAAGTATAAAGCGCAACGGCCTGCGCTTTGAGCGCCTCCTTCTGGAATGAGGAGCCCATCTCACTTTCAAGCGCGGAGGCAAGGTACTCGCGCGTTTTGTAATCCGAACCGTTATATTTTATCGTTTCCGGATATGTGTCTCCGGTGACAAGGGTTGTTCCGTAGTAATAATTCGCAAGAATCTGCGCATAGTTCCAGCCCTGAGAGGCAAGGTAGTTTGCGCCGTGCTGGCTCATTCCGACTCCGTGGCCGTATCCGAAAACATAGAACGTAAACTTTCCGCTTGTTGAAGGCGCCGGTGCTGCCGTCGCCTGTGCGGAATATTCGGTTGCGGTTGGCTCCTTTGCGGTTGTTCCGGCGCTTCCCGCTGCAGTCGTTGCGTTTGCATTGCTGTCAATGCCGGGGAAGGCACTGCTTGTCTGCTGAATCTGACCGGAAACGGAAGAAGAGGCGGTCAAAAGCGGATTGATTGTTGTTTCGTCCTCTTTGGACCAGATCATTTTGACAAGAATGACCGGAGTGATTGCGGCAACAAGCAAAACCGCCGCAATGAAGATTATCATACCCTTTGAAAGCTTTTTTTCCTCGGGCTTTTTGGCTCCCTGCGCGCTTTCGGCGGAGGCCTTTTCAATCTCCTCCTGCCTGCGGATATCATCAAGCTTTCCCGTCAGAGTGTCACAAAGGATTGCAACGCAGTGGGGAAGAAGAAGCTCAAGGTCATTCGGGTTGGTGGTGTTGATTTTTTTGGCCTTTGCGCGTTTTTTCTCCGCAACGGCGATATATGCAAAGTAGCTTGTTGATCCGTCCTCATTCTCGCTTGTGAGGATATCGGAGATTGCCGCACCAAAATCAGATTCGGTGTTGAACATCGCCTCGCGTGCGTGGCGGATCGTTTTGACCGACTCGGACTCTGAAAGCTCGCCGTTTTCGGTGTTATCCTCGTCCTCATCAACAATTTCAACAAAGTTAACAACGTCTGAAAGGCCGTCAATTTTGTTATAGAGGTTATAAACCTGCATTGCACCCTCGCCCGTTGCAAAGGCTGCTGTTTTTGAAAGCTGGATGAGAGCGGAAACCATTGCGGAAACGGACGGTTCAATGTCAAAGCCGCGCTCCGGCTCTTCCTGAGGTTCGCTTTCCTGCTGCTCGGGCTGAGGCTCCGGCTCCGGTGTGCTTTCAGACCTCGGCGCAAGAACAGAGGAAATATAGTTTTCCAAAATCGCATCAACTCTGACAAAGTCAAGCGGAAGGAAGGTGAGCGTTCCGTTCAGAACGGCGCAGGAAAAGCCGCTTTTGAGCCCATCGGGAGAAAGGTGAACCAGTGCCCCACGCGGAATGATGCATTCGCTCTCCATATCAATCGCAGCAGTGCCGTCGTCGGCGTTTTGAGAGATTCTTTCGGCAATATTCGGGCTTGAATATTCATCAAGCAGGAATTTTCCAATCATCTCGCGCTTGACGGCGTTGTAATCGGCCGGGTCGGCGCCAACAATAACGCTTTCTCCGTCCTGAAGGGCGTGCAGAGCAGCATCAAAAAGGCCGTCATAATTTTCAAAGGTGAACGCCATATCGTCCGTAAGACCGTACTTTTCAAGCGTGAGACAGATCTTATAGACTGCGTCCTCTGAGGATGCAGGTAAATTTTCAAGTGTAAAAAGCTTTAACATTTCTCTCCTCGGTTTTCTAGACTCCGCTTTCCGTTTTAACAGAGGGCGGAAATCGTTGTATTTATGATAAAAATGTTCTGATAACCAATCGCTTCAAAGGGCAAAACCGCACAGAAAGAATCATTCAACATACCATCTTGCCGCATCATAATAGGGATTGGTGAGATTTTTGGCGGTGTAATAAGCCTGCGGATAGCGCGGATTGGGGTTTTCCGTTGCCTTTGAGGTGTCAACAGCAGCGCTCTCTCCCGGACGAACAAGGCGCGCAACAACAACGAACCGGGCGTCCTCAAACTCATGGGAACAGGTTGAAAGCGTCAGCAGCTTGTCGGTCGGAAGAACGTCAACGCCCGTGTCATAAAGCGAGCGCTGCGCAAGCTCATTGAGATAGGCGGAATAGCGCTCCTGAGATGAAAGATTTGTGAAGTAATATTGGAAAATATAGCCGTTGTCGTCCTTTTCCTCGGCGTTCGTAATGAATGCGGCGATAACCTTCCATTTATAGTTTTTATAAAGCGTGTTGAACGTAATGACCGGCGCGCTTTTGAAGCCGTCAATGCTTTTGTAATGATCAAGCGCGCCAAAGATTGTTTTGTCATTCATATGGTGGCCGAAAATTATTGTGTTGAGGTCGAGCGGCTCAATATTGTTCCGGAAGGTCACAAACGGACAGCCGTATTTTGTGCTCTGGCCGTAAAAATTCTTTTCAAGATATGTGTCGTCATTATTCGTTTGAACAACAGGGAGGGAAAGGTTGACGCCCTTTGCTTCAAGATATCCGACAAAGTCATTGTTCACGGCGTAAAGCTTTGCATATTTGAGCTGGATATTTTGAGGAAAAACGGTGTTCGGATATTCCTCGCGAATTTTTGCCCATTTCTGCTCGGCGGAGAGGGTTGTTTTTTCCTCGGTCTTTTTTGTTGTTCCGGGGGTCTTTTTTGTTTCCGAGGTTTCGTCCTCGGTGATGATGAGGTCTGAAATTCCGGACTCAAGCTTCTGGTTGTCCCTGTGGAGCTTATACTCCTTGAGCAGAACCGCCGCGGAAATGACGATTGCAAGGATTGAAGCGGAGAGAACAACAAGGCGGATAATCTCTCCGACCGAGGGTTTCTTTTTTCCGGCCGACTTTTCCGGCTGAGCCGGAGCAACGTCCTCAACAACAAGGCTTTCCGGAACGCTTTGTCCGGCTGAAGGAACAATGTTCGGCCGGTTTTTGTTGAGGGTGTTGAGATTTGAGGGCTTTTTCGGCGTGCTGATGTCAATTTCGTCAATGACATAATCTATTGCAACCGAGGACGGCTTCGGAAGGGCTTTCGGCTGGGGAACGGAATAAAAATCCTCCTCATCGTTGTCAAACTCATCGTCAAGCTCGTCATCATAATCATAATCGGCCTCTGTCGGAATAACGGGGCCGCGCTGAGGCTGAGGCTTTGGAGCTTCATCCTCCGGCTCGTCAAAGTCAGGACTTTGAAAAACAATTCTTGTTCCGGCGCTTTTCTTCCCGGGTATGGGGGCAAGCTGTTTTGACTGCGGCTGTTCCTGCGTTTTCGGCTGAACATTTTCCGCCTTTTCGGCAAATTCGGGGTTCGAGTTCAGATAACGGCTCAGAAGAAAAGCGACCTGTTCATCGGTCAATTTAAACTCAGGTTCTGACGCAGGAGCTTTTTCCTGCGGCTTTTCCGGCTCCGGTTTTTCGCCTTTCGGCTCCTTTTCCTGCCGGGCATCGGCGGAAATGTTTTGCGTCCCCTTCCTTGCGCCTTTGGAGGAACGGACGCTTCTGATGACCGCAGGCGGAACGTCTGAACGGGAGAACGAGCCGTCTGAGGTGTTTTGGTTCATTCGGTTTTCATTTTCACGTCCGTTTGAATCCTCATAAATTATCTTCATAACTGCATTTATCCTTTAAAATGAATTAATAAAAGCGTTAATGTCCTTCCGGTTGTTTTCGCTTTCAAGAACAAAAAGGCGAACCTCGTTGAGGGCAACCGATGCGCTGACCGTCCGGTTGTAATCGCGGCAGCTTTTTTCCGCGTGGCCGGTGAGCAGCTTTTTGATTCTGTAGCTGCTGCCGTCCGTGACCGCAATATAAACAAGGCCAACGGGCTTGCTTGTTCCGTCCGAGCCGGGACCTGCAATACCCGTTACGGAAACGGCGATTGAAGCGCCGCTCTTTTTCACCGCGCCGAGCGCCATTGAGGCCGCAACAGCCTCACTGACCGCGCCGTATTTTTGAAGCAGTTCTTCTTTTACACCGAGAAAGTTTTTCTTAATCTCGTTTGAATATGAAACGATACCGCAGCCGAACACATCGGACGCGCCGGGGATATCGGTGATTCTTTTTGCAACAAGGCCGCCGGTGCAGCTTTCCGCCGTTGCAAGGGTAAGACCCTTTTCCTTCAGGAGGGCAACAAGGGCTTCCTCCGGATTTTCCCGGTCAATGCCGTATACAAGCGAACCGAGACGGCTTTTGATTTCTTCAATAACGGGAGCAATAAGTTCCTCAGCCGCTTCCTCAGTCTGCGCCTTTGCGGTCACGCGCAAAAGCGCCTCTCCGCTTTTGGCATACGGGGCAACGGTCGGGTTTTGCATATCAAGAAGCTCTCCAGCCTTTTGAGCCATAAGGCTTTCGCCGATGCCAAAGGTACGCACCGAGTGTGAAATTATAACGTGGTCGGAAAACTGTTTGAGATAAGGCAAAGCGCAGTTTTCAAACATTTCATGCATCTCCCTCGGAGGGCCGGGGAGGATGAGGATGCGCTTTCCGTCCTTTTCCATTGCGCAGCCGGGGGCTGTTCCGTTGGTGTTTTTAAAAATGACCGAGCCGTGCGGCATGAGCGCCTGCTTTTTGTTGCTTTCCGGCATCAGGGCATTTTTTGATTTGAAGTAATCATAAATACGCTTGAGGCTTTCGGCGTCCTCTTCAAGCGGAAGGGAAAACACGGACGCGCAGACCTCTTTTGTGAGGTCGTCCTTTGTGGGTCCGAGTCCCCCGGTTGTGATAATAATGTCCGAACGCTCAAGGCCGTCCTCAAGAACCTTCCTGAGCCTTTGAGGATTATCTCCGACAACGCACTGAAACAAAACGTCAAAGCCGAGCGCAGCAAGCTTTTTTGAAAGATACTGCGCGTTGGTGTTGAGGATATCGCCGAGCAAAAGCTCCGTTCCAACAAAAACAAGCTCACACTTCATGTTCTTCATCCCTTTGAAAATATCTGTTATCTGAATAACTGCGAGCGTTTACGAATTTCGCCCATGCAAAATGACTGCTGCTTTGAAGCCTCTGTCACCCGGCGTCAACCGAGCAAAACCTTGTTTCCGTCACAGCCTTTTGAATCATCGCCTCAAAGTCAACCGCGTTTTCCGCCTGTTCAATCTGTTCAAGCGTTGGGCGCGTCCGCGGATGCTTCGGAGTGAAAACGGTGCAGCAATCCTCATACGGCTCAAGCGATGTTTCAAAGGTTTCAATCTTCCGCGCAACGGCAATGATCTCCTCCTTATCCATGCCGATGCACGGACGGAAAACGGGCATTGTTGCAACCGCGTCGGTGCAGGCGATTGCGCCGATTGTTTGAGAGGCAACCTGACCGAGGCTTTCACCCGTGATGAGCGCCTGACACTTGTCCTGCTTTGCAATGCGCAGGGCAATTTTCATCATAAGACGGCGCATAATGATTGTGAAAAGCTCCTCAGGGCAGTTGTCCTTGATTTGCTCTTGAATTTCGGTGAACGGAACAACGGCAAAGTTGATTCTTCCGCTGTATCGCGCAACGAGCGAGGCGAGCTTTTTAACCTTCAGCTCCGCTCTTGGGCTTGTGTAAGGCGGCGCGGCAAAATGAACCGCTGTGAGAACGAGGCCGCGCTTGGCCATCATATAACCGGCAACGGGGCTGTCAATTCCGCCGGATAGGAGCAGAGCCGCCCTTCCGGACGAACCAACGGGCATTCCGCCGGCACCCTTAAGCTGGTTGCCGTGGACAAAAACGTGTTTGTCTCGCACCTCAACGGTGACGGTGAGGTCGGGGTTATGAACGTCAACTTTTAAGGACGGGATTTTTGAAAGGATGTATCCGCCGACCTCGCGGCAGATTTCCGGAGATTTATAGGCAAACTTTTTGTCACTGCGTTTTGCGTTGACCTTAAAGGTTCTGACCGCGCGCAGGTCATCGCCGAGGAAGTCAAGAACGCTTTCTTCAATTTTTTCAAGGTTCTTTTCCGTCACACCGGCAACGGAAAACGCAACGATGCCAAAAACGCGGCCAATGCGTTCAACGGCCTCGTCAAAGTCAATATCCTCGCTTTCCGGTTCGGCGATTATTGTTGACTGCGCCTTGAAAAAGTTGAATTTTCCAAGGTCGGAAAGCCTGCGGCGCATATTTTTAATGAGCATATCTTCAAAGGTTGAGCGGTTGAGTCCTTTGAGAACAAGCTCGCCGTTTTTGATGAGAATAACCTTTTTCATTTTTCAGTCTCCGTTATATTTGACTGCCGATTGAATTGAAAGGGGGAAAGAGTACTGTCATGATTTGAACTCTTAGCTAACCGGCGGTTACGTTATTTTTTTCTGATTGTTCTGAGCGCTTCCTCAATACCCTCAAGGCAGAAGTCAAGCTCTTTTTCCGTTGTGAACCTTGAAAGGCTCAGCCGCAGCGAGGAATTCACCCTTTCCGCTTCAAGTCCTGCGGCGGTAAGAGTCGGGCTGCGGTGTCCCTTTGCGCACGCCGAGCCGGAGGAAACAAAGATTCCTTTTGAAGAAAGGAAGTTGAGAACAGCCTCTGACGGGAGACCCGGCAAAGAGACATTTATGATATACGGCAGGGCGTTTTCACCGCTGTTGACAACAACGCCGTCAAGCGCGGAAAGCTTTTTCAAAAAGCCGTCACGCAGTGCCGTTACAGAAGCGAAAGATTTTTTGATGTCAAGCTCCTCGGCCGCACCATAAAACGCGGCGATTGCCGGAAGAGGTTCGGTTCCCGGGCGAACATTTTTCTCCTGTCCGCCGCCGAAAACATGAGGAGCAAGGCGAACCTTGTCTTTGACAAAGAGCGCACCGGCGCCTTTAATGCCGTGAATTTTGTGTGCGCTGATGCTCATGAGGTCAATGCCGAGCTTTTTGACGTTCAGCGGAATTTTTCCGAACGCCTGAACCGCGTCAACATGAATGAGCGCCGGGGAGTTTTTCGCCCTGACAATGCGTGAGAGCGCTTCAATCGGTTCAATCGAGCCAAGCTCGTTGTTGACCGCCATCATGCTGACAAGGACGGTGTTTTCATCAACGGCGTTTTCAATCTCCTCAACCGGAACAACGCCGAAGCGGTCAACCGGGAGGCGGACAACGGTGAAGCCCTCCTCCTCCAGCGCGTCAAAAGCCCTTGAAACGCTCGGATGTTCAACGGAGGAAACAACAAGCTTTTTTCCTTTGCGTTTCATTGCGTGCGCCGCACCGAAAACTGCAATGTTATTGCTTTCCGTTCCGCCGGAGGTGAAGTAAAGCTCATTTTCCCGGCAGGAGGTGAGTTTTGAAATAAAGGCGCGTGCGTCCTCAAGGAGCATTTGCGCCTCAAGACCCTTTTGGTGAAGAGAGGAGGGGTTGCCCCAAAGAACTTCAGCGGCCTCAAGAAGTCTTTTCCGGCTTTCGGGACAGGGTTTTGTTGTTGCGCTGTTATCAAGATAAACTTCCAAAACAGGCATACCTCCTCATTATAGTTAACATTTATTATACTATAAATAAAGAAGCTATGCAACAAACAAAAACAAAAATCTTCAGGAAAATTAAGAATTTTTTGAAAACTTTTTCTTTTTCCTCACCGGCTCCATGCTAATTAATGTATACCACCGAAAATTTAAGCAGACTTAAATGTGCTTTGCGACTGTGACAGAGGAAGTTTTTGCTGTATAAGACAGCAAAAAACGGGGGCCTCAAGTGTATAGGTGCCGGATGCCGGATGCTGGGTTTTTCAAAAATTTTTATGTTTTGCAAGGAGCTGAGTTCATTGCTCCGCAGGGTTACTTTTGTCGATTGTCAAAAAAGTAACCCTGCGGAGCAATGAAACGTAAAAAGAAAGCAAAAACTTTCAGATAAAAGAGAGCACAAAAAAACGGGAGCCTCACGAGACTCCCCACTTCTAGACGCTGGACGCTAGATTTTGCGGAAATTTTTAATGTTCTGCAATGGGGCAAGGTTTTTG
>DJPI01000059.1 GCA_002438505.1 Ruminococcaceae bacterium UBA6416
ATAAAAAACGGAAAAAGTAAAACGAGCAGGAAATACGGAGTAGCCTTGTCGACATTGAAGCGGTGGTGCAAAAAGTATGATGGAACATGGCAGTCTATGCTCGAAAAGTCACATAGACCGCACAGTCATCCAAAACAGCACACAGCCAAAGAAGAAAGGCAAATAAAAAACTCATTCAAAAAGCAGTATGCCCGTTATGGATGGGACGGAGTTTATGATGATTTGATTCGCAAAGGCTATACAAGAAGCTTTTCGGGAATGGTGTATGCAGCTAAGCGATTGGGCTTAAAAGAGAAGAAGGCACCCAAAAAGCCAAGTCGTGTGCAGAGGAGATATCCTGAACTGCTTTACCCCGGAGAAAAGGTACAAATAGATGTTAAAGAAGTGCCATACAACTGTCTGAGGGGCAAAGTTCTAAGAGACGGAAAGCACTTATATCAATGGACGGCAATAGATGAATGCACAAGAATGAGGTTTGTATATGGGTTTGAAGAGCACACGCCCGAAAACTCGGTAAAATTTCTTGCAATGCTGCTGAAGGCATTTCCGTTTAAGATAAAAACCATTCAAACGGATAATGGCACTGAATTCACATATAAGTTTATTAGCGAAAATAAAGTCTGTCCTTTTGATAAGGTACTTTTGAAACTCGGAATCAAGCATAAGCTGATACCTCCGAGAACGCCGTGGCACAACGGAAAGGTAGAGCGCAGTCACAGAAACGACCAAAGATATTTTTATGACTGGGAAACATTCGGAAGTGTGAATGAATTAAACGAAAAATTAGCAAAGCATCTTGTTTGGAGCAACAATAAAACGATGCGGACATTAGGCCGAAAAAGTCCGGTTCAGCTTCTCCGGGAGAAGCTGCCGCAGGCCGGTTGATTTTATTTTTTTCACTAAAATGGGCCACATCTATTTACAACGCAGTTTAAGCGGGCATAATAACAAATATAAGTTGACAAATTTTTGAAAATGTATTAAAATACAAAAATACCACATTTTTCCATGGCACAGGAGGATTCAAAATGTCAGTAAAATTAACGGAAAAGTACGTTTTCTCTTTTTTGACGGATTCGGAAATTGATTCATATTCTGAAAAAATTAAAAAAGCCCATAAAATGCTCCACGAAAAAACCGGAGCCGGCAGTGATTTCACGGGTTGGGTTGACCTTCCGGTTGATTACGATAAAGAGGAATTTGCACGCATAAAGACCGCCGCAAAAAAAATTGCGTCAAACAGCGATATTCTCATTGTTATCGGTATCGGGGGCTCATACCTCGGTGCAAGAGCGGTTATTGAATTTATCAAATCACAGAACCATAATGAGCTGCGAAACGGTACTCCGGCAATCTATTTCTCCGGTAACAGCATCAGTTCAACGGCTCTTTCGGACTTGATTGAAATTTGTAACGGAAAGGATTTTTCTGTCAATGTTATTTCAAAATCCGGAACAACAACCGAGCCTGCAATAGCATTCCGCATTTTCCGTGAAATGCTCATCAATAAATACGGTGAAAAAGGCGCAGCGGACAGGATTTTTGTTACAACGGATAAGTCAAAAGGTACCCTCAAGTCACTTGCTGACGGCGAGGGTTATGAAACATTTGTTGTCCCCGATGACGTTGGAGGAAGATATTCCGTTCTCACAGCCGTAGGCCTTCTTCCGATTGCTGCCGCCGGAATTGATATTGATGCACTCATGAACGGTGCGGCGAAAGCGAGAAAAGAGCTTATGTCCGATTCAATCGATGATAACGACTGTTATAAATATGTTGCAATCAGAAACGCTCTTTACAACAAAGGCAAGGCTACCGAGATGTTTGTTTCATATGAGCCGTGCTTTACCATGATGAATGAATGGATTAAACAGCTCTTTGGCGAGAGCGAGGGTAAAGAGGGTAAGGGTCTTTTCCCAACCTCTGCTGTTTTTTCAACCGACCTTCATTCTCTCGGTCAGTATATTCAGCAGGGCGAGCGCATCATGTTTGAAACCGTTTTTAACTTTGAAAAGCCGCAGAAGGAAATCATTATCAAGGAGGAGGCCGGAAACATTGACGGGCTCAACTTCCTTGCCGGAAAAACAATGGCTTTTGTTAACAGAAAGGCTTTTGAGGGCACGATTCTTGCCCATAATGACGGCGGAGTTCCGAACATTGTTCTTGATGTTGATGCAATGGACGAAGAAAATCTCGGATATCTTATCTATTTTCTCGAGAAAGCCTGCGCCGTTTCCGGCTATGTTCTCGGAATCAATCCGTTTGACCAGCCCGGTGTTGAAAGCTACAAGAAAAATATGTTTGCTCTGCTTGGAAAACCCGGCTATGAAAAAGAAAAAGAAACACTTGAACAAAGGCTTTCAATGTGATACAATAATGATGTAAAAAATCCACGGAAGTGGAAATTATGTAAAGGAGGAAATTATTCATGATTTCTCTTATTTTAGGACACAAAGGCTCCGGAAAAACCAAGCATCTCATTTCTTGCTTGAACGAAGCGATCGAAACCTCAAAGGGCAATGTTGTTTGTGTTGAAAAGGAAACCAAACTCACTTTTGACATTGATCGTCGCGCAAGGCTCATTGCCACCGATGATTTTGAAATAAAGGGCTATCACGCATTTTACGGTTTTCTTGCAGGCGTCTGCGCCGGCAATTATGACATTACCGATATTCTTGTTGACGCTACCCTCAGAATCGGCGGAAGAGATTATAACGAGCTTGCAAAATTCCTTGAGGATGTTTATGAACTTGCCGAAGCACAGGACAAGAAGTTCATTTTCACCGTTTCGGCGGACAGAGAAGAGCTTCCGGCTTCAATTTTCAATTTTTGCAAGGTTATCTGAGTTTTGCAAACATGGCGGCAGGGTCTTTTCCTGCCGCTTTTTTAATATAAGCATAAGGCTATTATACATATGAGGAAGTAATCATGAACTACGATATTGAAAAGGAATATTATAATAAAGGCTACAAGCTCATTTGCGGAATTGACGAGGCAGGGCGCGGCCCTTTGTGCGGACCGGTCTGCGCGGCGGCGGTTGTTCTTCCTTTTGACTGCGAAATTGAGGGAATCAATGATTCAAAAAAGCTCAGCGAAAAAAAGCGGGAAGCTTTGTTTGATGTTATCAAAGAAAAGGCTGTTGCATATTCGGTTGCATTGGCAAGCTCAAAAGAAATTGATGAAATTAATATTCTTCAGGCGACATTTCTTGCAATGAGAAGGGCGGTGGACGGCCTTAAAGCCGAGCCGGATCTTGCTCTTGTTGACGGCAACAGGAAACCCGGACTTGGCATTGACGAGGTCACAATCGTTAAGGGCGATGCCAAGTGTATCTCCATTGCTGCCGCGTCCATTCTTGCAAAGGTTACAAGGGACAGATACATGAAGGAACTTGATGAAAAATATCCGCAGTTCTGTTTTGCAAAGCATAAGGGATACGGAACAAAGCTTCATTATGAAATGATTGAAAAATTCGGCATCTGTGAAGAGCACAGAAGAAGTTTTTTGAAAAAGCTTTTTGGTGATGCCGATGAATAAAAGCGAAATCGGCAAAAAAGGGGAGGACTTTGCCTGCGAAAGGCTCACAGAAAAAGGCTATTCAATAACCGAACGTAACTTTCATCAGCGTTGCGGTGAAATTGATATCATTGCCGAAAATAACAGCACCGTTGCGTTTGTTGAAGTGAAAACAAGAAACTCAAAAAGTGTTTCAATGCCGCGTGAAGCTGTTGACAACCGAAAGCAAAGGAAAATCATTATGACAGCGTTTATGTATCTTCAAATGCACCCAAAGGAGAAAACCCCGCGCTTTGATGTTTTTGAGGTTTGGCATAATGAAATAGGAATATATAAATTCAGCCACATTATAAACGCATTTGATCTTTCGGCTTTCGGAGGCGAATATGAATTATTTTGATCTTCACTGTGATACCGTGACAGCAATGGCTGACAGAAAGGCAGATTGCGCCATAGCTTTAAGCAAAATCGGAGCGTTTGAGCGGTACACACAGGCTTTTGCAATTTGGATTAACGATGGCGTTTCTCCGGATATTGCTTTTCAAAAAGCCGGTGAATATTACACTTACTTTAAGGAACATATATTAAGCTCAAAAAGCCGTGTCTTTACACCGTTTTTGACTCTTGAAAACGCCGTGAGCTTTGGTGATAGCCTTGATAATATTACGGTGTGGAAAAAACGTGGAGTCCGGGCGGCAACGCTCACATGGAACGGCGCCAATGCGCTCGGTTACGGTGCATCTTTTCCTGATGCAGGCGGCCTGACTGAATTTGGAAAAGATGCTCTTTCGGAAATGAATTGCCTTGGTATTCTTGCTGACGTTTCACATCTAAACAGTAATGGCTTTTATGATTGCATATCGCTTTCAAAAGCACCTGTGATTGCAACTCATTCAAACTGTGCTGCTCTTTGCCCGCACAAAAGAAACCTTGATGACGAACAACTCAGGGCATTGTTTTCTGTTGGCGGACTCCTCGGAATCTGCTATTACCCGCCGTTTCTCGGAAAAGGTGATGTTTTTGAACTAATATATGAGCACATATATCATGCACTTGAGCTTGGAGGAGAAAACCTTGTCTGTTTCGGCAGCGACTTTGACGGAGCAATAATGGACGGCAAGCTTAGCGCTTTGCAAGATGTTAAAAAGCTCAGATCATACATTGCTCGAAATGGCTTTGACAACGAATTGCTTGACAAGCTTTTCTTTTGCAATGCTCAAAATTTTTTTAATCAGTTTTGATTTTATTGTAATGAGTGCGGTATTATCCGATAATCAGCTTCGGTTTGCTTTACAAGTTTCAAAATTTATGTTATTATAGTCCATATTTTAAAATGGAGGAATGTTTATGCTTTACACAAGCACAAGAGATAAAAGCGTCAAAGTTTCATCAGCCGAAGCGATTGTGCGCGGAATCTCGAAGGAAGGTGGTCTCTTTGTTCCGGCTGAGCTTCCGAAGATTGATTCCCGTTTCATTGACTCGCTCGTTGGCAAAGACTATATTTCAAGATGCAAAAAAGTTCTTTCCCTCTTTCTTACCGATTATACAGATGACGAAATTGATTATTGCGTGAGCGGTGCATATGCCAAGGGAAAATTCAGCAGCGAAAAGATTGCTCCCGTCAAAAGAATTGCCGAAGGTGAAAATATTCTTGAGCTTTGGCGCGGTCCCACCTGCGCATTTAAGGACATGGCGCTTCAGCTTCTTCCGTATCTTCTCACTGTTGCCGCCAAAAAGACGGTTGCCGACAAGACTATTGTCATTCTTGTTGCGACAAGCGGGGATACCGGAAAGGCTGCTCTTGAGGGCTTTAAAGATGTTGAAAAAACAAAGATTATGGTCTTTTATCCGAACGACGGCGTCAGCCCTATGCAAAAGCTCCAGATGACTACTCAGGAGGGAAAAAATGTTGGCGTTTGTGCAATCAACGGCAACTTTGATGACGCCCAAAGCGGCGTGAAGGCAATTTTTACCGACCCTGCTGTTGCAAAGAAGCTTGAAGAAAACAACATGATGTTTTCTTCTGCAAATTCAATCAACTGGGGTCGTCTTGTTCCCCAAATTGTTTATTACATCAGCGCATACTGCGATCTCATTGAAAACGGCAGCATCAAAAACGGGGAAAAAATTAATATTGTTGTGCCGACCGGTAATTTCGGAAATATTCTTGCTGCGTATTATGCAAAACGTATGGGGCTTCCGGTTAAAAAACTCATCTGCGCTTCAAACGCGAACAATGTGCTTACTGACTTCTTTGAAAGCGGCAGGTATGACAAAAACAGAAAGTTTTATACAACTGAGTCACCTTCAATGGATATTCTTATTTCATCAAATCTTGAACGCCTCCTTTTTCATCTTTGCGGCGAAAATGACGCGCTTGTAAGAGAATGGATGAAGTCTCTTTCCGAAAAAGGCGAATATGAGGTCAGCGATGCCGTTAAAAAGCAGATTTTTGACCTTTTTGATGCAGGTTGCTGTAACGATGAGGAAACCAACAAAACGATTGCGGAAACCTTTAAAAACGGCTATTTGCTTGACACACATACTGCGGTTGCCGTTAAAGTGTATAAAGACTATGTTGAAAAAACGGCAGACAAAACGCAGACGGTTATTGCTTCAACGGCTAATCCTTATAAGTTTTCCGCCGCGGTTCTCAAATCCATTGACAACTGCGACCACTCAAAAGCTGATGAATTTGAACAGGTTGAACTTCTCATAAAAGAGAGTGGAGTTCCCTGTCCGCCGCAGCTTTCATCTCTCAGAGGCAAAACGCCGCGCTTCACCGAATGCTGCAACAAAGAAGATATGGCAAAAGCCGTTTACAAGATGCTTGGTATCGGTGATTAATTAATTGTCCGCAAAGAAGTCCTCACGGGCTTCTTTCGGTTTGCCAACCCGTTATATATTTAATTAAAGGCAGGATTGTGTGCGGCGAAGTATAAAGGATTCCGGAGCAGCAGGGGAGGAAGGAATGAATATTTTTGCAATCGGCGATACGCATCTTTCGCTCGGAACAGATAAACCAATGGACATATTTAAAGGCTGGGACAACTATGTTGAACGGCTTGAAAAAAACTGGCGCGCTGTGGTTGGAGAAAATGATGTTGTTGTCATTCCGGGTGACATTTCCTGGGCAATGAGCCTTGAGAACGCCGAGAATGACCTGCGTTTTCTTCATGCACTCCCGGGCAGAAAGATAATTATGAAAGGCAATCATGATTATTGGTGGAACACCAAAAGAAAAATGGATAATTTTCTGTCAGAAAAATCGTTCGACAGCATATCCGTTCTTTTCAATAATGCCTACCGCTTCGGAGATATCACCGTATGCGGCAGCCGCGGCTGGTTTTTTGACGCGGAAGGAGAAGCAGATAAAAAGGTTCTCCTGCGCGAGGCCGGAAGGCTGCGGATGTCAATAACTGAGGGAAATAAGCTTGGCGGAAGCCTTGTTGTTTTTCTTCATTATCCTCCCGTGACAAAGCTTTTGCAATGTGATGAAATGATGAGTGTTTTAAAAGATGAGGGCATCGAGCGCTGCTTTTACGGCCATCTTCACGGTGCATCGGTTTTTAATGCGTTCACCGGAGAGAAAGATGGAATAAAATTTGACCTTGTTTCCGCTGATTACCTCAAATTTTGTCCAAAACTCATCGAAAAATTTTAAAATACAGTAAAATTTTTTAAAATCTATGGAAATTTTTAACAAACACTGATATAATACTATGGTTAAAATGCATAATGGGTATTTGTGAGTGTTTTACCCGTTAAAAAAGGAGTATTAAAATGAGTCTCAAATCATCAACAAAAACAGACACCAATCTTTACACGCTTGAAGTTGAAATCAGTGCGGAGGATTTTGAAAACGCACAGGTTAAGGCTTTTAGCAAGCAGAAGAACCGTATCTCCCTTCCCGGTTTCCGCAAGGGTAAAGTCACAAGAAAGATGGCTGAAAACTTTTACGGCAAAGGCTTCCTTTATGAAGAAGCGCTTGACATCTGCTATCCTGATGCCGTTGAGGGCGCGATTAAGGAGGCCGGACTTGAGGTTGTCGGAACAAAAACGGCCGACATCAAGTCAATCGGTGAAGATGGCGTTTCGCTGTCCGTTGAAGTTTTTGTAAAACCCGAAGTTGAACTCAAGGCTTACAAAGAGCTCAAGGCAACAAAGAAAAAGGTTGAAGCAACCGAGGAAGAAATTCAGAACAAAATCAACGAGCTTGTCGAAAGAAACGCAAGAATTGTTTCTGTTGACGACCGCGAAGTTCAGAACGGTGACATTGCTGTTATCGACTTTGAGGGCTTTGTTGACGGAAAGGCTTTTGAAGGCGGCAAGGCTGAAGAATATGAACTCACAATCGGTTCCGGTTCATTCATTCCTGGCTTTGAAGAGCAAATTATCGGTCACAAGAGCGGTGATGAGTTTGACGTGAATGTTAAGTTCCCGTCAGAATACACTCCGGAACTTGCAGATAAGGACGCGGTTTTCAAAATCAAGCTTCATGAAATCAAGGTCAAAGAGCTTCCGGAAGTTGACGATGAATTTGCACAGGATGCTGCCGACTGCGATACTGTTGATGACCTCAAAAAGAGCATTGAGGACGAAATTAAAAAGCAGAAAGAAGAAGAAAACGAAAGAGAAATCAGAACTCAGCTTTTTGACAAGCTCGCCGAAAATGTTGTTGCCGAAATTCCGGATGTCATGATTGAAAACGAGCTTGACAATCAAATTAAGGATATTGATTACAGGCTTTCATCTCAGGGAATCGGCTTTGAAAATTACCTCAAGTATATGGGAATGACCGTTGAGCAATACAGAGAAAAAGCAAAGCCGGACGCTGAAAAGCAGGTTAAACTCCGCCTTGCTTTTGAAAAAATTGCTGAGCTTGAAAACATCGAAGTTTCTGACGAAGACATTGAAAAGGAATATGAAAAATTCGCTTCTCAGTATAAGATGGAGCTTGATCAGATTAAGCGCATCATTCCTGCCGAGGGACTTAAAAAAGATATGGCTATAGATAAAGCTATTGAACTTGTCAGGGAGAACGCAAAGGTTACAACGGCAAGAAAGCCCAGAGCAACCAAAGAAAAAGCGGAAGAAAAGGAAGAAGCGGCTGACGCCGAATAATTTTCTGATTAGCTTTCCTTTTGCTTTCCAACAATATTTAAACACCACTCTTGCCAGCACCTGCTGTTTGCTGTGCCGGCAAGAGCGCATAATATTCACATATTAAGGAGGCGTAATTTATGGCATTGGTACCATATGTTATCGAACAAACAAACCGCGGCGAACGCCAGTATGATATTTATTCAAGGCTTTTGAATGACAGGATCATCGTGCTTTCCGATGAGGTTAATGACACAACTGCAAGTCTTGTTGTGGCTCAGCTCCTCTTTCTTGAAAGTCAGGATTCTGAGAAAGACATCAGTTTTTATATCAACAGCCCAGGTGGTGTTGTAACGGCAGGCCTTGCAATTTATGACACAATGCAATACATCAAGTGTGATGTTTCAACAATCTGCATGGGTCTTGCGGCGAGCATGGGCGCGTTTCTTCTTTCCTCGGGAGCCAAGGGCAAAAGATATGCTCTTCCCAACAGCGAAATTATGATTCACCAGCCCTCCGGCGGCGCAAAGGGTCAGGCAACGGACATTAAAATTGTTGCCGATCAAATTCTTAAAACCAAGGAAAAGCTCAACAAAATTCTTGCCGAAAACACCGGCAAGCCCATTGATGTCATTGCACGCGACACTGAACGCGACAATTTCATGTTTGCCGAAGAAGCGCTTGAATACGGTCTTGTTGACAAAATTCTCTATAAAAGATAACCGGAAGAGGTAAAGCCTATGGCAAGAGTTGAAGAAAACAAAGATAAGCCGGTGCGCTGTTCATTTTGCGGAAAACTTCAAAGCGAGGTTGGAACTCTCATTGCCGGTCCCGGAGTTTATATTTGCGATGAATGCATTGACATTTGCCAGTCGATTATAAACGAAGCACCGGATGCAAAACGAAAAAAAGGCGATGAGGCCGACTTTTCCTCGTTGCCGAAGCCGCATGAAATCAAGTCTCGCCTTGATGAATATGTAATCGGTCAGGATGAGGCTAAGCGTACGCTCAGCGTTGCGGTTTATAATCATTACAAGCGTATTTATTCTAAGAACAAGTCCGATGTTGAGGTTGCAAAAAGCAATATTTTAATGCTGGGTCCGACCGGCGTTGGAAAAACAATGCTTGCGCAAACACTCGCACGCATTCTTGACGTTCCGTTTGCCATTGCTGACGCGACAACGCTCACCGAAGCGGGCTATGTTGGCGAGGATGTTGAAAATATTCTTCTGCGCCTTATTCAGGCGGCCGATTATGACGTTGAAAAAGCTGAGCACGGAATTATATATGTTGATGAGATTGACAAAATCTCCAGAAAATCCGAAAGCACGTCTATCACACGAGACGTCAGCGGCGAGGGTGTTCAGCAGGCGCTTTTGAAAATTCTTGAAGGCACCGTTTCAAATGTTCCGCCCCAGGGAGGAAGAAAGCATCCTCAGCAGGAGTTCATTCAGATTGACACAACAAATATTCTTTTCATCTGCGCTGGCGCATTTGACGGAATTGAAAAGATTGTTGAAAAGCGTATGGGTAACTCCGGTCTCGGCTTTGGCGCAAAAATCAAGAGCAAGGAAGAAGTTGAGGCAAGCAGGCTCATGCAGCAGGTTGTGCACCATGACCTTGTGAAATACGGCCTCATTCCTGAACTTGTCGGACGTCTGCCGATTATCACAACGCTTAATGCGCTTGACAAGGCCTCTCTTGTGCGCATAGTCACCGAACCGAAAAACGCACTTGTGAAGCAGTATAAATATATGTTCTCAATGGACGGAGTTGAACTTGAGTTCAACAATGATGCTCTTGAAGCGATTGCTGAAAAAACGCTTGAAACCAATACCGGAGCAAGAGGCCTCCGTTCGCAGTTTGAAAAGGTTTTGATGAAGTATATGTATGACGTCCCGTCTGAACCGGGAATTTCAAAGATTACCGTTACAAGAGACGTTGTTGAAGGAAAGGGAGAGCCTTTGTTTGAATATGGCGAGCGTACCGATGAAGCGAACGAGGCAAAAACAAACAGCTTTATCGCAAAACGACAAAAAGTGTGAAAATGCTATTGACATTGATTGCCTGTTTGTGATAAAATGTTTGAGCATAAAAATTGAGGAGGTTAAAACATGACTGCTCTTCAGTATATTCTGGCTATTGTTACAATAATTGTTTCCGTTATAATCATTGTTCTTGTTCTCTTCCAGGAAAGCAAGCAGGAAGGTCTTTCCGGTGCAATCGCCGGAGCGGCTGACAGCTTCTTTGGCAAGAACAAAGGCAGAACCATGGAAGCAAAGCTTGCTAAGTATACTAAGATCGCCGGAACAATTTTCTTTGTTCTTGCGCTTGTTTCGTCATTACTTGTTCTTTTCAAAATCTGACGGAATACCATTAGTTTGCAACCAAAGCTTCTCTCGCTCCAGGCGGGAGGAGCTTTTTGCGTCTGTATGATTAAGTAAGCATTGCCAGGGGGAAGCTTTTGTTTTTCCGGGGTTGTTTTCCGAACAAAAATAGTGTAGAATTATCTCTGTTTTACGGCGTTCGCACCGAAATATAATTTTAATGTAGGTGATCAAATGGAAAAGCATATTGAAGTTGAACGGAGCATCATCAAAAAGTATCGCAAGGAAATCTGGAAGCGTTTTATTGCGGGTATTAATGAATATGAGATGATAAAGCCCGGTGATAAAATTGCTGTTTGCATTTCCGGCGGCAAGGATTCAATGCTTCTTGCAAAATGCATTCAACATCTCCAAAAGCACAGTGATTTTCCGTTTGAAGCCGAATACATGGTTCTTGACCCTGGATATACTAACGCAAATCGTGAAAAAATTATTTCAAACGCGAAGCTTTTGGATATACCTGTTAAAATCTTTGACGCAAAAATTTTTGACTATGTTGTTGATATTGAAAATTCTCCATGCTATCTCTGTGCGCGGATGAGAAGGGGACATCTTTATAAAAACGCGCAGAGCCTTGGCTGCAACAAGATTGCCCTCGGCCATCATTTTGACGATGTCATTGAAACAACGCTGATGAGTATGCTTTATTCGGCCGAAATTAAGACAATGATGCCAAAGCTGCACAGCACTAACTTCGAGGGTATGGAACTTATCAGACCGCTTTATATGGTGCGTGAAAGCGATATTAAAGCATGGGTGAGATATAATCAACTTGAATTTCTTCAGTGCGCCTGCCGTTTTACGGAAGCGTGCAGCACTGCGGAACATGAGAACCTTTCCAAGCGCAAAGAAATGAAAGATCTGATTTCTCAGTTCAGAAAGACCAATTCCAACATAGAAATGAACATTTTCAGAAGCGTTCATAATGTGAATCTTGAAACCGTTATCGGATATCACAAGGGCGGCTTCAAATATAATTTTCTTGATGATTATGAAACGAAATCTGAATAACAACCGAACCGACACCATTACGCATTACAGATAGGTTTACAGGTTTTATAAAGAAAAATTGCTATATTTGATTTGCAATTTGGAGCGAAAAAAACTGTGGAAAATTTAGAAAAGCCCTTGACTTTTCTGCTTTATGTGTGTATAATACCTCTTGTTCTTGCAAAGAACAGATGTATGAATACATAGAGGTATAGTGTAACGGTAACACTCCGGACTCTGACTCCGTCATTTAAGGTTCGAATCCTTATACCTCTGCCAGTAAAAGCAACCCTTTTGGGTTGCTTTTAATTTTGCTCTTTCTACCCCCCAACTATTTGAAGCCTAACCTCCCCGAAAATTAT
>DJPI01000045.1:0-7931 GCA_002438505.1 Ruminococcaceae bacterium UBA6416
CAAAAAAAACGTACGGGCGGATTTCGTTCTGCCCAAAAACGCAAAATTCCTCGGGCGGAACACAATCCGCCCCTACAAAAACGCAAATTTCAATGGGCGGAACACGATCCGCCCCTACGAAAAAATAATAATTCTATCTTTTATTATAGAAGCAATCTTCCGCCCATTTTCGCGGATTATTCTCAATATATTGCCAAATCATTTGATATTCCTTTTCGTTTCTGATAATGTGGTCATGGAAAGAACGCTGCCAAATAGAATCTTCAATTTTCAAATTGTGAAGCTGTTTTGAAATGTTCATTTTGATATTTCTGATAGCCAAAGAAACCGTGCCAATCCGTTCGTTTTTCATTTCCGATTCTTTAACGGTTAAAATCAAATGAATATGATTCGGCATAACAACATATTTATCAATTTTGACCGGGAACTTTTCCGGTAGAGAACGAATGGCGTCCTCTGCAATTTTTCCGGCAAAATTCAACCTGTCAGCAATGGGAATTGCGTCCGGACACATGGGATTTTCCCAAAACAACATCCGCATTTTATATGTGCAAACCGTCACAAAATATATGCCCGGCGCGCTATAATCAAAACCTTTCAGCCTTGGGGATTTACGCTCAGAATATTCCATTTTTATCACCAAAATAATTCTATCACATAAAAAGCAAATTCGCAAGCAGCACTCCGTAATTTGAAAAATTCAAAATCCAATATCGCATTTTTTATTCTCCGTAAAGCTTAATCCCCTTACGCCGTCAACAAAAATCCCTTTACACCCTCATTTTGCTCAATTTTTCCGGAGGTTTTTAACATTTTGCTATGTTTAAATGTTGAAAACTTTCCTCATTTTGTGGATAAATTCCGGCTCATGTTAAAAATTCCACATTTTTTGTTGAAAACTCCTCTTTTTGCGTTGAAAACTTTGAAAATTGCGTTGAAAAATCCACGAAAAATGTTGAAAATTGCGCTCCTTGCGTTGAAAATCCAAAACAAGGCGGCATTCGGCCGTTTTCAGCGCGTTTTTGCGCTGAAACGTCCGCATTTTTGCTCTCCGGCGAAAAAATCGGCCGCCATATTATCGTTTTAAGTTTGTCTTATTGACCTTATCGCTTCTCTGTGTTAAAATTATCCCATATATACTATTATATTATTGAAAGAAAGTTGAAAAATGAAAAGATTACTCTCCGTTTCCTCTTTTTTTGTTTTTGTTCTTCTTGTTTCTGGCGTGCTCGGCCTCAATGTTTCCGCCGCAGAAAAGGCTCAGGCTGTTCAAAATCTCCGAGCTTCTGCCGCGGACACCTCTTGCACCCTCTCTTGGAACAAGGTCAAAAACTCCGACGGCTACCGCGTCTATCTTGTTGATGAAGCCGGGCGGAAAAGCCTTGCCACGCTCAAAAAAAACTCCCTTCTCTCCTTCACGGCGGAAAACCTCAGCCCGAACACGGACTATTCCTTCATTGTCCGCGCCTATATCCTTGAGGACGGAAAAAAGTATTTCGGAGAAACGGGCGAAACCGTCACCGTTAAAACAAAGCTTTCAAGGCCTGATTCTTTGACGGCGAAAAAAGCGACCCTCTCCTCAATCACCGTCTCTTGGGAAAGTGTTAAGGGCGCGGAAAAATATCAGCTTTTCATGGCGCCGACCGGCGAGTCCGCATATAAAAAGCTTGCTGAAACACAAAGTCTCTCTTTCACTGCGGAGAATCTCTCCGGCCTGACCGGATATAAATTCCGCGTCAAGGCCATTGGAAAAGACAACGTATCTCCCGTTTCAAATACCGCTGTTTTTTACACCGTTCCAAAAAAAGTTACCGGCGTCAAAACCGCCGCTCAAAGCGGAAGCAAGGTCAAAATCAGCTGGAACAAAACCGGCGTCGTTTCGTGGTACAGCGTATATGCAACCGACAAAAAAACCGAAAAGTGCAGATACATTGGAAAAACAAAAAACACCGCATATGTTTTTCAGGGTGACCGGAGCAAAAAGACCTATTTCTTTTCCGTCCATCCGGTTATCCAAAATGACCGCCAATCGCTCAAGGGCGAATTCTCCGGCCGCTTTAAGGGCGTCACCGGAAAACTCACCTTTACCCTTGAAAAAAACAGCCTCAGAAAGGGTGAGTATTCCGATGTGCTCGCCTCAAGCGCAAAGAAATATCTGAAACTTTCCTCGTCCGATAAAGACGTAATTAAAATTGACGGCAAGTACCGCGTCCGCGCCGTTGGCAAAGGTACGGCAACCATCACCGTCAAGGACGGAAAAACAACCGCAAAGCTCAAAGTCAAGGTCAGCGCACCGATTTTTAATTATATGTCCTGCGTCTATGACGTGACGAACAAAAAAATGATTTTCGGAAACAGGATGAATGAGCGCTGTTATCCGGCGAGCATCACAAAGCTCATCACCGCCCTTGTTGCAACAAAGCACATGAGCCTCAACACAACAATAACCGTTGGCAACGAGCTGAACATGGTTGAGCCGCTTTCAAGCACCTGCGGAATCAAGCGCGGCGAAAAGTTCCGCTTTGGAGACTTGCTTTACGGTCTCCTCCTTCCCTCCGGCGGAGACGCGGCATACACCATCGCCGTCAACTGCGCGCGCAAGGTTTCCGGAAACCCGGATATGGGTTATGTTGCCGCAAAGAACTACTTTGTTTCAATGATGAATTCATACATGAAGTCAATCGGAGCCACAGGCACTCACTGCGTCAATCCCCACGGTTACCCGGTTTCCGGCCATTACTCAACCGTTCACGACCTTTTGCTTGTTGCTCAAAAAGTTCTCAAGAACCCCACCCTTTCAAAGGTGACCTCAACTTACGGAAAGTATGTCACCGCCTTGACGGGCGAGGGCAGATATTGGTCAACAACAAACGGCCTCATTGTTCCTTACGGCTCAAGGTATTCACCATATGCCCACGGAATGAAAACCGGAACTGTTGATGATTATTACACAGGCATAATCTCCGCCGCAACCAACAGCCGCCATACGGTCATTACCGTTGTGATCGGCTGCGAAAGCTACGGCGCACGCTACACCGCCACACACAAAATGTACAATTATTATTTGTAATAAAAAAATACGAAAGGACTGCGATATGAAGTACATCTGGGAAAACCCTCAAATTATCGGGGAAAACAAACAAGACGGCCACGCAATCTCCCTGCCGCACAAAACCGCCGAATCGGCAACGGAAAGGAAGGACTCCCCTTTCAAAATTTCAATGAACGGGGAATGGAAGTTCCTCTGGGAAAAGGGAATTTCAGAAGCTCCTGTTGGTGCAACGGACAAGGACTTTGATGATTCAAGCTGGGAAACCATCACCGTTCCCGGGGTCTGGCAGCTTCAAAAGGATTACACCAAGCCGTATTATTACGCAAACTCCTATCCCAACTGCATCAGCACCGACAAAAAGAAGATTCCCTCAATCGACCATGCCGCTCAGGAAATCGGTGTTCACAGAACCTCTGTCAATGTTCCGGAAAGCTGGCTCGGCCGCGAGATTTTTCTCTTCTTCGGCGCAGCAAAGGCCGGCCTTGAGGTTTTTGTGAACGGAAAAAGAGTCGGCTATTCCCAAGGCTCCAACACGCCGCACGAGTTTGACGTGACGGAATATGTCACTGCCGGAGAAAACCAGGTCACCGCCGTTGTTTATCGCTATACAGACGGAACCTATCTTGAGGACCAGGATATGTGGTTCTTCTCCGGAATCTACCGTGAGGTCTATCTTTACAGCGAACCGAAGGTCTGCCTGCGTGATTTTTATATCACCACCGACCTCATCAACAATTATACCGATGCCGACCTCACCGCCGAGCTGTTCATTAGAGACTTTACCGATGCCGGAAAGTTCACTGAGGTTGCCGCGGTCCTTCTCAAAGACGGAAAGGATATCGCCATCGGCAAAAGTGAGCTCATCACAAGAGCCGGAGAAAACAAGCTTGTTTTCAAAAAGCGCATCATGTCTCCTGCCCTCTGGTCAAGCGAGAAGCCGGAGCTTTACACCCTCCTTTTCAAAATCACCTGCGGCGAGGACATAACTTTCAAGGCGGTCAGAATCGGCTTTAAGCAGGTTGAAATTGTTGGCGAAAGAATCCTTGTCAACGGTCAGCCGCTTCTCATCCGCGGCGTCAACCGCCATGACTATGACCCGGATTTCGGCTGGGCGGTTCCCCACGAGAGATACATTCAGGATCTTAATATAATGAAAAGGGCGAACATCAACGCCATCAGAACGAGCCATTATCCGAACGATCCTCAGCTTTATGATCTGTGTGATGAATACGGCTTCTGGGTCATGGATGAATGTGACCTTGAAACCCACGGTGTTCGCCGGAAAAATGTTCCCGGAGACAACCCGATGTGGACAAAGGCCGTTGTTGACCGAATGGAAAGAATGGTTCTCAGAGACAGGAACCACGCCTGCGTTTTCATGTGGAGCCTTGGCAACGAGTCCGGGGACGGAAGCAACTTTTTGCGCATGAAAGAGGCTGCAATGCGCCTTGACAGAACAAGACAGTTCCATTATGAAGGCGACTTTGACTTCACAAAGAGCGATGTCATCAGCCGTATGTATCCGAACGAAAAGGACTTTGAAAAGCTCGGAAAACGCGAGCCTATCACGATAAGCGCCTTTGACAACATTGCAAATGCCCTTGCGGCGGACAACAAGCCCATTGCAAAAGAGCTTTACACAAAGCCGGTTGTTCTTTGCGAATATGCCCACGCAATGGAAAACAGCCTCGGAAACTTCCAGGAATACATGGACGCTTTTGAAAAATATGACAATCTTGCCGGCGGCTTCATCTGGGACTTTGTTGACCAGGCAATTCACAAAAAGGATGAAAACGGAAATGATCTCTGGCTTTACGGAACAGATTTCAACGAAAAGGAAAACTGGTACGTTCCGCCCTATAACACCTGCGCAATCACCGGCAGCAACACATATTTCAACGCAAACGGCATCATTGCCGCCGACAGAAGCGTTCACCCCTCAATCTATGAGGTCAAAAAGGTCTATGCCGAAATGAAGGTTGAAAAAAAAGACGGTGCGAAGGACGTCTATATCGTTAAAAACAAGCAGCTTTTTTCAGACCTTTCTGCGTTTGACCTTTGTTATTCCGTTACAAATGACGGCGAGGTTATCCTCACGGGTGAAATTGAAAAGGAAAAATACGCAAATCTTTCTCCGCTTTCTGAAGGTGAGTTCACTCTCACTCTTGACATTCCGGAGAGCGCAAAGGGCGAGATAATCATAATCTTCTCTTTCAAAAGGCGTGAGGCAACGCGTTTTTGCGAAAAAGGCTATGAGCAGACCTTTGACCAGTACATTTTGCGCACCGCCCTCCCGAAAGAGGAAGAAAAGGACACCGGAAAGGTTAAAATTGAGGGCACGGAGAAGTTCTTCACAGTCACCGGTGACGGCTTTGTCTATACCTTTGAAAACGGACAGCTTTCAAAAATTGAAAAAGGAGAAACGAGCTATCTCATTAAGCCCTTCAGCCCGAATTTCTATCGTCCGCTCACCGATAACGACATCGACTATCTGAACTTCACTCCGCCGCTCATTTTTGCAAACCCCCTTTTCCAGTGGAGACGTTCAACAGCTCTTGCAAAAAGCAAGGCCGTTCTTGTTCACCAGTACAGCCACAGTGCCTTTGTTGAAACACACATCAGCGTTATCGGAATGAAGAATGTTAAAATTTTCTATACCGTCCATTCCAATGGCCGAATCAGTGTTTCATATGAGGGCGCGGCGCTTATGGATATGCTGCGCTTTGGTCTGAAGTTCAGGCTTCCCGGTGAATATGACTTTGTCAGTTGGTACGGCAGAGGCCCGCACGAAACATATTGCGACAGAAAAACCGGCGGAAAGTTCGGAATTTACAGCATGAAGGTTGAAGAGCTTGAACACCGCTATATGCGCCCGCAGGAGAACGGCCAGCGCACAGACGTCCGCTCACTTGAAATAACGGACAGCGAGAAGCACGGCCTGCGCTTCACCGCAAAGGGAGAAAGCCCATTCTGCTTCGGCGCGTTCAGATATTCGCTTGAGGAGCTTGACAAGGCCACCCACGAGCACCTTTTGCCGCACCAAAACTTCACCGAGGTCACGCTTGACCTCATGCAGCGCGGAGTCGGCGGCGACGCCCCCGGCAGCGCCTGCCTCCATGAGCCATATATCATGCACAAGGGCAAAACCTATAAGCTTGAATTTGACGTTGAAGTGAAATAATCAAAACCGCCTGTGACCGAAGCAAAGGTCACAGGCGGCTCTTTTTTTATTATTCATCAATCGGAAGCGGAGAAACAACCGGCTTTCCGTCGGCGCCGAGAAGAACGGTCAGCCCTCCGGCATAGCCGGAAAAATGGAACAGGTAATTAACTCCCGTTTCCCTGTCTACCCAGATTTCGCTGCCGTCAATCGTTCCTTCGGCGTGAATTTTTATGAATCTTTTTTCTTTTTTGCTCATGGTTCAGCCTCCTTTAAATTTTTTCAAGAGCAAAGCGCGGCCCCTCTTTTCCGGCTTCACCGGTCGGTAAAAAACCGCATTTAAAAAGGGCACGCTTTGATTTTTCATTTTCCGGGTCGGTCTCAGCTTCAACCGCTTCAACGCCCGGCTGCGTGAAGGCCCAGGTGCAAAGCGCTTTTACCGCCTCGGTTGCAAAACCTCTGCCTTGGAATTTTTCGTCAATTCCATAGCCGATTTCCGGCCTTCCGCTTTCCGGTAAACCTTTGAAACAAGCATCACCTACCATCTCTCCGCTGTTTTTCAAGCAAATTTTCAGCGCGGCGTACCAGTCATAAAGCTTGGGTTCGCTGCGGCAGCCGGACAACATTTCACCGTAGGTCTGCGCCATTTCGGGATCGGCAAGCTGTGCTTCTTCAATCAGCTTTTCCATCTCTTTTTCTGTCATCGGCTCAATAAAAAGCCTGTCCGTAAAAAGCCTTTCCATCTTCAATAACACCTCGCATCTGAGTTTATAAGCCGGCCAAAAATTGCCAAACCGAAAGCCTCCGGTTCTGATACATGATAGCAGATTGAAAAAGGAAAGTCAATGGATGAAGCGAGCGCGGCTCGCCGTTTTGTCTTAACACAAAGGAGAACCGGCCGCAAGCCCGGGTGTGTAGGCTTGCGGCCGGTTACTATGGAAACTTTAAAAAGGGGTGTGCCAATCAATAGTGCTTTACGCCGCACTCGCAGGTCTGATGGATTTTGAACAACTTCCAGAAGAAGCGTGCAATTTTGTAAATGAAGCCTGAGAAGCCGCCCTTATGGCAGGCGCAGGAGCAACCTTCCGACGGGTTGAGCGAAACACCGCAATTGTCGCACTTTCCATCGCCGTTGTTGTCGGCGTGGCCTGTTGCGGGAACGGTTTCTCTTGCGGTAAAGATTGTTCCGCAAGTTCCGCAGTGTTTACCTTCGGTAAGGCCGTCTTTTGTGCAGGTCGGTGCAGCAGCGGGATCAATCACAATATTATGTTCCTTTTTCGGCGTAACTTCCTGCTTAACAATAACGGTGTTGCAAACCGAACAATGCTTGCCTTCGGTGAGGCCTGTTGCTTTGCAGGTTGACTCAACGGCTTTGTCAATGACAACGATATGATCCTTCATCGGAACAGTGTTCTGCTTAACAATTACCGCTTTGCAGTCTTCGCAGTGTTTGCCTTCGGTAAGACCTGTTTTTGTGCAGGTCGCTTCTACGGCTTTGTCAACAACAATGTTTGTATGATTGTTTGGATCAATCGGGATTTCTTTCTGCTCAACGAGAATCGTGTCGCAAGCCACACAAATGCTGCAAGCGGTATAGCCTACTTCTGTGCAGGTTGCGAGCTGGACTTCAATTTCTTCAACATCGGTATGGTTGTTCGGATTGATTGCGGTTGCTTCCTGCTTAACAATAACCGTGTTGCAAACCGAGCAGTGTTTGCC
>DJPI01000045.1:8016-11625 GCA_002438505.1 Ruminococcaceae bacterium UBA6416
GGTCTTTGTGCAGGTTGCGGAAACGGCTTTATCAATAACAACAGTGTGATTCGCTTTGGGAACAACCTTTTGCTCAACCTTGTAATCGCAGCGTGTGCAGTATTCGCCGGCGGTGAGACCGGTTTCAAGGCAGGTTGCGCTTTTTGCCGAAAGCTTTACAATGTTATGTCCGAGAGCCGGAATTGTTTCGGTATAGCTTTCGGTGCAGTCTTCGCCGGTGCAGGTATATGTGCGAACGCCGGCTTCAAGGCAGGTCGGTTCTTTTGTAACGATGGAAGTATAGGTATGTTCATGGTCGCCGAGAAGAACAAACTTGCGGTCATATTTTTTGGCGTAGCTTTGAGCCGATGAGTTTGCGTAACCATAGATTGTTGCGGTATAGCTAATTGTTCCACTATTATTATAAATTACGCAATCCGGATTATAAAAAGCGATTTTTTCAAGCTGTCTACAATCATAAAAAGCGTTAATATTTATTGCGGTAACGCTTGAAGGAATGTTTACACTTCTGAGACCGCTGCCCCAGAATGCACCGTCTTTAATCGATGTTACACTTGACGGAATATTAATTGAAGCAAGACCGGAGCAAATTCTAAAAGCACTATATCCGATTTTTGTTACTGTATCCGGAATTTCAACGGATTTAAGTCCCTTACATCCAAAAAACGTATATTGATTAATAACAGTAACCCCACTCGGAATTATAACCTCTGTCAAACCAACGCAACCGCTGAATGCATAATCTCCGATTTCAACAACGGAAGCCGGAAGATCAATTTCCTGAAGTCCGGAGCACTCAGAAAAAGCATGATTTTCCAAAGCTGTTACGGTGTTCGGAATTGCTACCGATTTAAGACCGGTACAGCCGCGAAACGCACGGTCTCCGATTGTTGCAACACCTTCTGGTATATCAATTGTTTCAATTCCAACGCAACCGTAAAAGCAATATTTGCTGATTGCGGTCAGGCTGTTTGAAAGCTTAACGGTTTTAAGACTGGTGCAATTATAAAAAGCATTTTCTCCGATCATAGCAACGCTGTCCGGAATGCTGAGATTAACAATAGCTTTGCAGCCGTTGAAGGCATGATTCCCGATAACATTTAATCCTTCGGAAAGTGTTACGGTTTTAAGTGTGGCACAATTAACAAAAGCTTCTGATCCGATCATAGCAACGCTTTCGGGAATTGATATTGCAGTCAGAGCAGGACAATCCTTAAAAGCTTGTTTTCCGATTGAAACAAGTTCGCTTGAAAGTTTAGCCGAAGTAAGGCTTGTGCAGCCACTGAATGCCGAGCCTTCAACAGCGGTAATACTGTCAGGAAGAACAATGCGAAGAAGACCCGTACAGCCGTAAAAAGCATATTCCTTTACTGATGTGAGAGATTCCGAAAGTTTTGCCGTTTTAAGCGATGTGCAGTTTTGAAAAGCACGAGTTCCGACACTTGAAACACTATCCGGAAGCGAGACGGCGGCAAGACTTTTACAGCCGGAAAAAGCATAATTTCCGATAGTTGTGAGCGTTGACGGAAATTTTACACTTGCAAGAGATGTACAGCCGGAAAAAGCATGGCTTTCAATGTTAACAAGTCCTTCGGAAAAAGTAAGCGATGCAAGACCCGTACAGCCGTAAAAAGCATTGCTTCCGATAGTTGTGAGCGATTCCGGAAATTTTACACTTGTTAAGCCTGTGCAACTAGAAAATGCACAATCAGCAATAGACGCAAGGTTTTTCGGAAGAATTAAAGCTGAAAGTCCCTTACAGCCATAAAAGGCGCTTTCTGAAATTTTGACAAGCGACTGCGGAAGAGATACTGAAGGAAGAGTGTAACAATGGCTAAAAGCATATTCTCCGATTGTAATCAGATTTTCCGGAAAAGTTACGCTCGTCAAAGCAGAACAAGCACGAAACATCTCATCGCTTATTAATGTGAGATTCTTAGGCAAAACAACCTTTGAAAGAGATGTACAACCGCTAAAAGCCTCAGTTCCGATATCGTTTACACTGTCCGGGATAACAACAGAGCTGATGGTGGTGTTTCCCCTAAAAACGCTTGTTGAACCGGAAATTGCCCTTACCGGGTATCCGCCAAGCGTTGACGGAATTTCAACTGCGCCGTAAACGACCGATTTGTCAATGCCGATAATTTTTGCGCTCGTTCCATTAACTACGGTGTAGGTGTAACCGTTTTCCGACTCCGCCGCAAGTGCAACCGTGCCGTTGAGCGGAATAATACTGAACGCAAGTAGCAAAGCAAGCAGCAACGACATGAGTTTTTTTGATCTTGTCATTTAAATTTTCCTCCATACCAATTTTTTTAATATAAAACAACTCCTGCCCGATTTTTAATGTATTAATTCGCCCCCCTTCAATTCAATTAGACAGTTGTCGAATTTATTGCCTTGTTGGAATTCTCACAAGTATAATATATCTCACCTTCCGCTCGTTTTCGAGTATCAGGAGCACAATATTCTATGAATTGTTCTGATTGGTGCTTTGTGTCACAGGCCGAGCCGCATTATCCCTTTTAATCGGATTTTTGCAATTCGGACAAATTTTATATACGGCGCATCTGACAATAACGAAGCAAATCAATATCGTTAAAAGCAGCCATGAGAACAGAAGCCCCAATATCAAAAGCAAAATGCAAACCACTATGTTCTTTTTAATGGTAGTCTTAATGTTCTCCCAAGTCAGCAATTTGGGGTCAAATACTAACTTATATGAGCCGTTATAACCACAGTTCGTGCAATGGATAACTTTGCTTTCAGTTTTTGGCCTTATAAAAAGCATGGCGATAAACAGTCCAAGTCCAATCCATAAACCAATGCAAATGTTTCCGTCGTCAAAATCAAAAAGATAGCTGATTTCATAGTCAAACACAAATTTGATAAGAGCAATATTCATCAGCACAACACCAATCAAGGAAGATGCCCAAGCCGCCGTTTTAATGCCAAGCACTGAGAAGATGAACATAAAAACAGATGGAACAAACAGCAAAAGTGTGAACCATACTACCCATGCATCAAATTCACCCTTAAGCACATATTCCATCACATCAAAAAATCTATATTCGGGATTGTCCGGAAAGAGTCCACCCCACACATCAAAAACCGGAACAAAAATAACATTCAGCAAAGCCAATGCTGATATAATAATTTGGGCAGCCGATTTTCTCATAGTTATTTCCTCCGATTTTGAATTTTTATAACCAAACGGTTATATCACTGCATATTTTACACCACAAATGATAAAATGTCAATATAACCAAACAATTATTTTTCTTTTTTATTCATGGAGGTGCAAATTGGTGGCGTGTTACAAAAGAATCCGTGAACTGCGCGAGGACAGCGACATGACACAGCAGCAAGTTGCGGACTATCTTTCAATGAAACAGCCTCAATATAACCGCTATGAACGCGGCTTCCGTGACATACCAACCGATATGCTCATTGCCCTTGCCGATCTTTATAAAACTTCTACTGATTATATTCTCGGTAGGGTTGACGAAAAAAGAGACTGAATGGTGTGCTTTCCTCTCACTACTGCAGCACAGGCTCACAGTTAAATCCCTGCTTATATGCAAACAAAAAAAGACCACTCAAACGAGT
>DJPI01000026.1:0-57823 GCA_002438505.1 Ruminococcaceae bacterium UBA6416
CCATTTTTATGGGGATAGTTTATAGTTTAAATATAGACCATTACCTCATATCTAATTTATTGCACTGATAGACAAATAGTTGTCACAGCAGGAGGGTGTCGCAAAAAACAGCGACACCCTTTTCTGCATTACAAAACGGTATCCTGTTTTCACGATAAGTGATCCCGGCTTTCCTATTTCAAAAATCTGTTTTCATATTACTGATGGTGCAGACAATAGCCCTGTGCAATCAGCGCATCCGTTTTCAGCGCAACAAGGTTCGTGTCCGAGCGCATCGCACTGGCAATCTGCTGTATATCATAGCCGAAACGGATATCAGGAATTATCTTAAAGCAAACGGCGGATCATACACAATAAACATCATCAATGCAGACAACACACCCCTTGAAACGGACGCCGAGGGCAATTACATTGTCATTCCCGGCCAGCAATATAAGTTCACACTCGGCCTTTCCTCGCCGAACGGCATAGTCCCCGGAATCTATGTCTATACGCTTCCGCAAGGGCTGACGGTCAATGCCGGAGAGGGAGATTTTGTTGTTGACGGCGTTTGCATTGGCTCCTGGACGGTTGACGCGGACGGAAAAATTGAAATGGTGCTTAACCAAAACTCAAACAATTATACTCACGTCACAATCAGCGCACTGATGGGCATCACTTTCAGCGAGGAGTTTTCACCCCTTGACTTTGACGGAATAATCAGCGTTATTGTCAAAAAAAAGCGAACCGGATATTGACTACAGCGTTGGAAAATACAGCGATGTGATTAAGCAAGACGCTTGGGATAATAACGAATATGTTCATTGGATAGTTCACATCGGAAGCGGAGAAACAACCTCCCTCGTTGGAAAAACCGTTACTGATGCGGTCATGGAAAAATATTGGAACAACCATAAATATGCTCTTTTTGACAGGAGCACGGGTGTCCGCTTCAAGGAAACCGCGCCGGACGGAACCGAGTATGAGTGGATTGCTTATGGCGGCGGCGATGGCTTGACGTGGGGCGAGGACGAGCATTCATGGAGTTATGTGATTCCCCAGACGCTTGCAACAACGGACGGCCAAATTATACGCCTCAGCGAGGGTTGGTCATATGTTGCCGAGTACCCCGGAATTTTGCGCATCCCGGCGAACGAGGGAGTCACCTTTGAAGTTGAAAACCGGGCATACTCATATGTTTTTCCGGCAACGGGTTCGACCGGAACAATGTGGCTGACACTGGGCGGAATTCTTCTCATTGCAAAAAAGCGCTTGAGCAAGGCAGCTCATTAAGTTTTTTTGGCACACGGGTTCAAAAATTGTGACAAAGGCAACATATATCGGTATTTTCATGATATCTTTTTTGCTAAATACTTGCAAAATAATTTTTTTGTGTTATAATTCAAATGAAGTTATTAAATTGTTAACTTTATTAATTATTTTTAAGGAGAACATATCATGAAGAAAATTGTTTCAATTCTGCTTGCTCTGTGCCTTCTTCTGGGCTGTGTGCCGGTTGCTTTGGCGGTTGAACCCATTGAAGTTTGCAATGACCCGGTTATTTATATAGGCGGTGACAGCGGAAGAATTTATTATGACAATGACACAAAGTATTTCAGCATTGATGATGTCTTTGGTCTTATTGACGGAAATGGTTCTGAAGATGTTGATAAGAAAAGTAAAATCTATGAAACAACTGCAAATATTCTTCTTCCGTTCATTCTTGAGGGCATTGCTTTTGACAAGTGGGATAATTATTATGCCGCTGTTGAAAAGGAGATTGGCGAAATGTTTGCGCCGGTTGCCCTTGATGAAAACGGAAATGTTCCGGCCGGTTCCGACTGTGGAATGGGAAACGTCAACAAGGTTGACCGAATCAGAAAAATGACAACCGACCTTGCCGATGCAAACGGAAAATATGGCGAAAGAACCTATCAGTATAGCTATGACTGGCGTCTTGACCCTATTGAGCTTGCCGATGACCTTCACGAATATATCGAGGGCGTTAAAAAAGCAACTGGACGGGACAGAGTTTCAATAACAACAAAGTGCCTCGGAACAAATGTTGTTCTCGCATACATCAACAAATACGGAGCAGAGAGCATCAAGGGTCTTGGCATTGACGTTGCAACAAGCAACGGTGCAGATTTCCTCAGCGGAATTGTCAGCGGAGATTTTACCATTGACGGCGGAGCATTAGTCAGGCTTGCCAATGACTTGGAAAATTCGGGCAATATTTCTGTTCACCCTCTTATTAAAGCAACAGTTGAGCTGCTTTCAAATACAGGCGTTTTGAACACATTGACTGCAACGGCGCGCAACCTCATTTATGCAAAAATCGAATACGGCATTATCTCTGCGCTCGGAACATCAACAATGATGACATTCCCGTGCTACTGGGCACTTGTTACGACCGAGGATTTTGACAATGCGCTTGATTATGTTTTCGGCAAAGAGGGCAGCGAAAAACGAGAGAAATATGCCGGCCTTATTGAGAGAGTTACCGTATACAACGAAACGATTAAGAAGCATGTTAACGACATTCTCCGTTCAACGCAGGTTCCAGGAAAGGACGGGGAAAAGGTTAATCTTTGCATCATTACAAAATATGGAACTCAAATGCTCCCCGTTACAAAGTCTCACAGTGACGTTGTTGGCGATTACTACGTTTCAGCAAACAAAGCCTCATTCGGCGCAACAACGTCAACAATTTATGACACGCTTTCCGATGAATATATTGCACAGCGTGTTGCAATGGGTCAGGGCAAGTATATTTCACCGGACAAGCAGATTGACGCTTCAACCTGCCTTTATCCCGATTACACATGGTTCATTAAGGGCTGCGAACACGGATTTTTCCCGTGGGATGAAACAAAACTTCTGTTGACTGTTATAGATGCAGACAGACAGCTTACTATTGATGATTTTAATTGGACACAATACATTGTTTTTGATTATGCAACAAGAACCTGTTCACCGATGACCGAGGAAAACTGCCATAATGAAAACTGGAAAGCTGACAAGGAGCTTGAAAAGCCGCAGACAAAGGCCGAGCGCCTCATCTCTTTCCTGCGCTCAATTCTCAACTGGTTCAAAACGCTGTTTGAAACTTTGACCAAAAAACGTGGCTGATAGATTAGAACGAAAACACTTTGCCCCCGATATGCTTCACATTGAGCGTATCGGGGGCTGATTTTGTTTCTTTTTTTATTCTGCAATGCAGGCCGCCGCGGTGATGTTTGTTCCGCAGAGCAGGGAGTATGTAACCTTAAGTTCGCTTTCTCCGTCCGCGTCAATAATAACCTCGCGGTAATAGTTGTTATTCATATCACCGAATGTTACGGTTTTGACAATTCCGCTCCTGTCTCGGACGGTCAGCTTTCCGATTGAATGGAAGCCGCCGAGATAGAGCTTGAACCGGTTTTTTCCGTCTGCTTTAAGCGTTGTTGAAAGGTTGTGATAGGAAACAACGCCGCAGGTGGTTGAGCGTTCGCTGCCGTTTTCATCTGTCCAGCCAATGCTGTAGTTATCGTCAAAAAGATCCTCCTGACCTTTGCAGGTGATGTCGGAAACATATTTCCCGTTCTTTTTTGCCGTTTCAAATTCCCAGTTGAGGCCGTAAAGGATGAAGTCTTTTGCGGTGTCCGGAATTTTGAAAGCAGCCTTTTCTTTTTCGAGCTTGTTGACCGTGAGGGAAAGCTCGGCGCGGCTGTTGTCATAGTCTTTATTCTTTCCGTCATCTTTTGATGAAGCAAAGCTCAGTTCAAGAACGCTCTTTTCAAGGATATCGGCGAAGAATTCAATTTCATAAACGTCAGCGTCTCTTGCTCCGCCATTGATTGCAAGAATGTCGGCGTTTTCGTCTTTTTGGATAACCTTGAAGTCAAGCTCCTTTCCGCCGAGAGAAACGCTCTGGAGCGCACCCCAATCGTCTCTTTGGTGGATGCGGACGGTGTATTTCCTTGCGCCGAAAGCACGCGAACCTGAGAAGCCGCCCTTTGCCGGATTGATTGTGAGAGTCTGCGTTGCTCCTCCGGAAAGGGTGATGTCCGTTTTTCTGAATTCACCGTTTTTATATGCAACAGTTGTTAAATCGTCCTCATAAAGAACGGACTTTCCGCTGTTGTCTGCTGACGGGAAAACCTCAAGGGTGAGGTGGCTCCAGTCCCTTTCGCTCGTGTTTTTCATGTTGTCGGCGAGTGTGAGTACCGAGCCGGAGCGGACAAAAACGGGAGAAGTTTCAAGTGAATGTGAAACGGTCACGGTCGCCGGGCCAACATAGCTTTTTCCGCTCCAAAGGTCAGTCCACCTTCCGTCCGGAAGAAAGACGTCCCGCGTAACTTCACCCTCGCTGTATGCGGTGACAAAGACATGGGCGTGGTTGTTGCCGTCAAAATATTCAATTCTGATGTCATGCGTTGAGTTCGCTTCAAGGAAATCGGTCTTGAAATACTTGTTATAGGTGTTCCAGCCGTCAATGACAAGCTTTCCGTCAATCCAAATTCTGATTCCGTCATCTGCATAGGCGGTGAAGAATATGGGCTTTGCTCCAACTTTAAGCTTGCCCGTCCAGCGGACGCTGAAGTAATCTGAAACGCTGAGCCCGGCCGGTGCGCCGAACACCCAGTCAAAGTTGACCTGCTTGTCATACTTCACAATCTCCGGCCCGCCCTCAAGCTTGTCATTTGAAAAATATTCACCAAGAAGTCCTTCCTTTCCGCCGCTTGAAAAGCTGTAATCGGTGCTTTTCGGATAGCTTTCCGAAAGGGGAGCAACAAGAATGTCATCGGAAAGGAGATATTCATCGTTCCTGTCGGCTTCCGCATACTGCGGATACTTTGTGTCAAGGCGGCGAATGAGCGGAAGTCCGGTCTCATAGTTTTCGCGCGCGAGCGAATAATAGATAGGAAGCAGACGGTATCTGAGGTTAACGTATTCATGAGTGACTTTTTCCGCCGTTTTGCCAAAGAGCCATGGCATACGCGCATAGGGCTTTGTGCAGTGGACGCGGCAGATTGGCGAGAGTGCGCCGTACTGAATCCAGCGGACATACATATCGTCCGTAACCTCAGAGGTATGGCCGCCGAGATCAGAGCTGAGATAAGGCAGACCCATTTCGCTGCCGCCGTAAATCATGTTGAAAATTTCCTGCTCAAGGCTTTCGCCGCTTGTTCCGATATCGCCCGTCCATTGAAGAGTGTAACGGTGCGCGGCAAGCTCAGAGGGATAGTTGAGAACGCCGTTGTCAATTCCGTCAACATTCGCCATGATGAGCGGACGGCGCGCATACTCGCCCTTTTTCGCTTTGCTGTTATAGTAATCTTCCGTGATTGACTGATAGGCATACATTCCGCTTGTATAAATTGAAAGGTTTTCGTCAACAGGTTTAAGGCTTGTCCACCAGTTGCGGTCATACCACCAGTAATCAAGACCCTTGCCAAGAATGCGCTTGAGGTTAAAGTTCCGGAACACAACCTCCGTTTTGTCAAGAAGGTTTTTGCTTCCGGCGGTCGGTTCGGGATGGTCGTTGAAAACAACGGAAACGCCTTTTTCATGGACGTTTTTGAGAAACTTTTTCATGTTCGGAAAGAGCTTTGTGTTGACCGTGTAGCCCGTTCCGCCGATTGAGGTGCGCCAATCGGTGTCAATAACAAGAACATCAAGCGGATAGCCGCGGCTTTCATAGTCCGCAATCTGTTGCATTGCGCTCTTGTCGGTGTATTCATAATAGCGCGAATCCCAGTAGCCGAGGAGGTTGAGGGTTATCATCTCACTGCGTCCGGTGAGGTCAACAAAGTCTGATGTGAAACGGCTGTAGCTTCCCTGCGGCATAAAGACGAAGATATCCTGCGCCTTGTTGGTGAGATCCCAGCCGTTGAGGTTGTGCCAAAGACGGCTCACGGTGTACTTATCCTCAGAAGGGATAACGCGCGGAGAATCGGAAAAATACCAGCATGAAAGCTCGTCTGACGGCGAGGGAAGATAGATGCTTGCGTCCGTGTCGATTTCATGGCGCCAGAGAACGCTGCCGCCTTTGTCCGTGATGAACGCTCCATCGGCCGAGTCAGCGTTTTCCGGAATGCAGACGGTGTAATTCTTTGTTTTGATGTATACCTTTGAGTCTGAGGTGGTTTCGGTATGGCTGACTTTTTCCCAGCCGGTGCGCTTTTGAACGGTGAAGGACGGACGGTTTTCAAAGCCGCGCGGCCCCTTCTGCTCAATTCTGACGAGAGTATCACTCAAAAGCTCAACCCTCATTTTGCCAACGATAACATTCGAGGGCATATCGCTCATCGTTTCATAGGTTGAAGGGTCATAGGGCGTTGACCACTTGAGCCCAAACAGCGCTGCAACGATTGAAAAGAGCGAAAAGATGATTGTCAGTATTCTTTTCATTTGTATTCTCTCCTTTGCGCTTTAAATTCTGACAGGAATATTTTATACTCCGGACGTTTTTTTGTCAACGGTATTATTGCGGCCAAAATGAAAAACCGCACGCCGCCTAAGCTTAGGCAAACGTGCGGTTGAGTTTTTTGTGATGGCGGGTTTATCTTTCCTCGCGGAAATAGGTGAGGCCGAGACTCGCCGGAGGCTGATGCTCTTTCTTTTTCCTTGCGCTGACCGTAACCAAAACAACAATCGTAATGAGATACGGAAGCATTTTTATAATTTCCTTTGCGGCGGAGGAAAGGCCGGGAATATACACACAGATGATGTAAAGTCCGCCGAAGAGGAAGGAGCTGAGGATTGCCGATTTCGGCTTCCAGAGGGCAAAGATAACAATCGCAATGGCAAGCCAGCCTCTGTCGCCGAAGCCATCGTTCGTCCATGCACCGGCGGTGTAGTCCATAACGAAGTACAGACCGCCGAGACCTGCAATGGCGCCGCCGATTACGGTTGAAAGATACTTATAGCGGTTAACATTGATTCCGGCTGCGTCAGCCGTTGCCGGGTTTTCGCCTATTGCGCGCAGGTTGAGGCCGACTCTTGTTTTGTTAAGAACAAATGAAGCAATGAACGCAATGATAACGGCAAGATAGGCAAGAAAGCCGAACGATAAAAACGTGCTTCCAAAAAGGCCGAGACTGTCTGCAAAGGGGAGCTTTGCTTTATATGCAAGACCGGTTTTTAAAAGTGAGATTGAGCCGCTTTCACCAAAGAAGCTCAAAAGCGAGCCGCCGAAGAAGTTTCCGACTCCGATTCCGAATGTTGTCAGCGCAAGACCGGTGACGTTCTGGTTCGCTTTGAGGGTCACGGTGAGGAAGCAGTAAATGAGTGACATCAGAGCCGAACCGAGTATTGACGAAAGAAACGGGATGAGAACGCAGAGGAAAGCGGAGGTTTGCGCAGCGTTGTGCTCATAGAGATAGCCGCCGATGATTCCGGAAATTCCCCCGATATACATGATTCCGGGAATGCCAAGATTGAGGTTTCCGCTTTTTTCGGTGATGATTTCACCGGTTGAGCCGAAGAGCAGGGGAATGCCCTGAATGATTGCCGCATTGATGAAAGAGGCGATTGTTGACAGCATTTATTTTCCCTCCTTATGCTTTGCGCGTGTGCTTTTGATTTCATAATTGATGAAGAACTCGCAGCCGATGATGAAGAAAATGATGACGCCTGTGAGGATATCCGCAACGCTTTCATTCAAACGGAAGTTGGTTGCAATTTCTCCTGCGCCCCTCTGGAGGAAAACAATGAGGAACGAGGTGAGTATCATAAGAATTGGGTTAAATTTTGCAAGCCATGAAACCATGATGGCCGTGAAGCCGTTTCCGCCGGCGAGCGAGGTTGAAATTGTGTGGTTTGTTCCGGAAACAAGAAGGAAGCCTGCAAGGCCGCAGACGGCGCCGGAAAGAACCATTGTTCTGATGATAACCTTTTTGACGTTGATTCCGATGTAGCGTGCGGTGTTCTCGCTTTCGCCAACAACGGAAAGCTCATATCCATGCTTGCTGTATTTGAGATAAACAAACATCAGCGCCGTAACGGCGGCAACAACAAGAATGTTAAAAAGATATTTCTGGCCGAAAAGATCCGGTATCCAGCCGTTTTTTGAGGAAGAGTTGATGACGCCCATAACGCCGGAGCCGCTTGGAACCCAAACCGTGATTGCAAAGGAGACAAGCTGAATTGCAATATAGTTCATCATGAGGGTGAAAAGGCTTTCGTTAGTGTTCCATTTCGCTTTGAAATAAGCCGGAATAACGCCCCAGATGACACCGCCGAGAATTGAGGCGGCAAACATTATGAGAATGAGAAGAATGTTCGGAATTTTGTCTCCGGCATAAAACATACAGGCAACGCTTGCAAGGCCGCCGATGAGAACCTGCCCTTCCGCGCCAAGGTTCCAAAAGCGCATCTTGAACGCAGGCGTAACCGCAAGAGAAATGCAAAGCAGAATTGCAATGTTTTGAAGAAGAACCCAAACCTTTCGCGGTGTTCCGAAGCTACCTTTGAACATTGTGACATAAACATCAAACGGATTTTGCTTTGTTAAAAGGACAATGATGAATGCGCAGACAACAAGCGAGGCAAGAATTGCGGCGCCCCTGATGAGCCACGCTTTCCACCAAACCATTGAAGCGCGCTTTGCAATATGAAAAAGCGGCTCATGAACTTTGTTTTCGTTTTTCTTATTCATCTTTTTCTCCTCCCTGCTGAGTTTTTGTCATGAGAAGACCGAGCTCGTTTTTGGTGGCGGTTTTTCCGTCAACAATTCCGGTGATTTTTCCTGAGCCAATAACCATGATTCGGTCGCAAAGCTCAACAAGAACGTCAAGGTCTTCACCGACAAAGATGACGGCAACGCCGCGCTTTTTTTGCTCGTTGAGCAGGTTATATATGAGACATGAGGAGTTGATGTCAAGACCGCGGACGGGGTAGGCTGCCATAAGAACGGTTGGAGCGGCCGCAATCTCACGGCCAACAAGAACCTTTTGAACATTACCACCGGAAAGCTTTCTGACGGGGGTTGTTGCGCCGGGGGTAACAACCTCAAGGTCATTGATGATTTTTTCCGCGAGGGATTTCGGCTGCTTGCGCTCAAGGAAAACGGATTTTCCTTTTCTGTAGGAACGCAGCATCATGTTGTCAATGATGTCCATGTTGCCAACAAGACCCATTCCGAGTCTGTCCTCCGGAACAAAGGAGAGGCGAACGCCAAGCTCTCTGATTTGGAGAGGAGTTTTGTCTCTGAGGTTTTCCGTAACTCCCGTTTTGGGGTTGTTATATGTTATTTCACCGGAGTCAAGGTGCTGAAGTCCGGCAATGGCTTCAAGAAGCTCGCGCTGACCGCTGCCGGCAATACCTGCAATGCCGAGGATTTCTCCGCCCTTTGCGGTGAAGGAGATATTGTCAAGAACTTTCACACCGTCACGGTTTTTGCAGTTAATGTTCTTAACAACGAGCCTGTCCTGAGGATTTTTCGGCTCGCTGCGCTCGATGTTGAGGCTGACTTTTTTTCCAACCATCATTTCTGTCAGCTCGTCCTCGCTCGTCTCACTCGTTTTAACGGTTCCGATGAATTCGCCCTTGCGAAGAACGGAAACCCTGTCTGAAAGAGAAAGAACTTCATGAAGCTTGTGAGTGATGATGACAATGGCCTTTCCGTCATCGCGCATACGGCGCAGAACCTTAAAAAGCTTTTGCGTTTCCTGCGGAGTGAGAACGGCTGTCGGCTCATCAAGGATGAGAATGTTCGCTCCGCGATAAAGCACCTTAATGATTTCAACGGTTTGCTTTTCTGAAACGGACATTTCATAAATCTTTTTCATCGGGTCAATTTCAAAACCGTATTTTGCGCTGATTTCCGCAACCTTTGACGCAACCTGCTTGATGTTGTACTTTCCGCTTTCCTTGAGGCCGAGAACAACATTCTCCGCTGCGGTAAAGATGTCAACAAGCTTGAAATGCTGGTGAATCATTCCGATCTTATGCTCAAAGGCGTCTTTCGGCGAGCGGATAACAACTTCCTTTCCGTCAATGAAAATCTGACCCTCGTCCGGGAAATAGATGCCGGATATCATGTTCATCAGGGTTGTTTTTCCGCTTCCGTTTTCACCGAGAAGAGAAAGAATCTCACCGTTATTAACAGTCAGGTTAACGTGTTGGTTCGCTTTGATTGAGCCGAAAGTTTTGCTGATGTTTTTTAATTCGATGGCCGGTGTTTCCAACTTCATCATACCTCCGTTGCTTTTGTTGTTTAACATTCATTTTTTTTCAAAACAAAACAAAGGGAAAAGACTTTGTCCTCTTTTGAAAAAATGAAAATCGGGCGAAGCGAAACGCCTCGCCCGGTCAGGTTTGGTTCAAAAATTATTTCTCGCTGATGCCGTCAATGTACTTGATTGCAAAGTACGGAGCACTTCTCATGCCTTCAACGTCTGATTCAAGGAAAGCGCCGTCCTTGACAACCTCGGTGTCCGGCTCAAAGTTTGCATCGGGAATAACATCGGCCTTATAGGAATCAAGCTTCTTTCCGTCAACGGTGAATGTTGAGGTGTCAAAGACTTTGATTTCGCCCTTTTCAAGCTTAGCGGTAGCTTCGTCAAGAGCCTTCTGAGTGCCTTCGGCAGCAACGGTCTCATTGAGCTTTGTGAGCTGAACGGAGCCTGTTGCAAGAGTGCCGCACCAGTCAGCTGCAAATTCTTCACCCTTAGCAACTGCGGTGATTGCAAGCTCATAATAGGGAGACCAGTTGATTTTTGAAGAGATGATAGCGGTGTTCGGACCCATTGAGGTTGTGTCAATGTTGTATGCAATGTTCGGGACCTTCTTTTCCTCGCAAGCCTTGGGAGCACCTTCTGAGTCGGCGTGCTGGCTGATGAGGACGCAACCGTCATTGATAAGGCTGAGAGCAGCTTCACGCTCAAGAGCAATATCGAACCATGACTTGGTGTAGGTAACCTTCATTGTTGCGCTTTCGCAAACGGAACGTGCGCCAAGGAAGAATGAGGTGAAGCCGGAAACAACTTCAGCATAGTCATAAGCGCCGACATAGCCGATCTTTGCTTCTTCAGCCTTGATTTTTCCGTCTTTGATCATTTCGTTGAGCTTCATACCTGCGGCGATACCTGCAAGATAACGGCCTTCATAGATTGAAGCAAAAGCATTGTGGAAGTTCTTGATGTTTGCGGTCTTTGCGTGAGTACCCGTTGCGTGGCAGAACTGAACATTGGGGAACTCCTGAGCTGCCTGCATGATGAAGTCCTCGTGACCGAAGGAGTCTGCAAAAATGATGTTGCAGCCAGCATCGGCAAGCTCCTGAGCAGCGGTGAGACACTTGTCATCCTCGGGAATGTTGGTCTTGATGAGAACCTGGTCGTCCTTGAGGCCGAGCTTAGCCTGGGTGTCCTTGAGAGCCTGGATGAAGTTGTTGTCATATGTTGAGTTTTCGTCGTGAAGGCAGATGAGACCAACCTTAACTTTTGAATAGTCAACATCGGTGTTTGCGGCGCTTGAGCTGTCACTTGCCGGTGCGCTTGAGCTGTCGCCTGCTGAGGTGGTGGTGTCGTCTTTTGATCCTGTGCAAGCAGCAAATGAGAATACAAGGATAGCTGCGAGCAGAAGTGCAAGAACTTTTTTCATGCTTTTTTCCTCCGTTAGCCTTTCGGCAAAAATATTTATAAACCGCCCTTGGGCAATTTATCTGAACTTAATCTCGCCATCGTCCATGCTGTCAATAACGGCGAGAGACTCAACGCGGACGCCCGCGTCGCGGATACGCTTTGAGCCGGGCTGGAAGCCTTTTTCAACCGCAATTCCGCAGCCGACAATTTCGGCTCCGGCCTGGCGGCAAAGGTCAATGAGGCCGAGCAGGGCGTTGCCCTCGGCAAGGAAATCGTCAATGATAAGAACCTTATCGCCCTTTTTGAGGAATTCCTTTGAAACGATAACGTCATATGTGGTTCCGTGGGTATATGACTTGACCTGAGTTTTATAAACCGTTCCGGCAATGTTCTTGGTCTTTGTCTTTTTTGCAAAAAGAACGGGACAATTAAAAAACTGCGCGGTTATACATGCTATTCCTATACCTGACGCTTCAATGGTAAGGATTTTGTTAACCTCGCAGTTTGAGTATATTCTTTTGAATTCTTTACCTATTTCATTAAGCAGGGTGACATCCATCTGATGATTGAGGAACGAATCAACTTTCAGAATGCTTCCCGGATAAACTTTTCCGTCTTTGAGAATTCTCTCTTCAAGAAGAACCATCGCAACTCACCGCTTTCTAAAAATTGAAAAGGACATTTCAAACATTTCAGTTTAAAATGTCGCCCATGTGTCTTTGCGTTACGAGTTTATTTTATCAAAAGCTGTCGAATTTTACAAGCCCACAGACTGTTAAAGTTAATTTAAATTAAAGTGAGGGAATTGTGCATAATGCACAATTCCCCCATAAAGTCATTCAAGCACATAAATTTCAACATTCCTTCTTCCGAATCGGACACATTCGTCATAGGTGTTGAAATAAAGGTCAACAACGGTTGCGCTGTTATATATGAAGCCGCCGGTGTCGCTCGCTTCACAGTAGCCGTAGATGCACATTCCGTCACTGGAAACAATGTATAGCTTTGAGCCGTATGGAATCTCGCGCGGGTCAACTGCAACCCGTCCGGGCATTGCGCGCTGACCTGTTGAAGTGATTCCGCCGCCGTAATAGGCCGTTGCCGAGCCAACGATTTTCTGTTTGTACTTTGTCGGCTTGCCGTATTCATCAAGCTCAATTCTGACCCTTGACGGAAGCTCGGAAACTGCGCGCAGACCGGAATAGCCGACCGTACCGACTGAGTCAAGCTTCACAACGCGTTTTTTTGTTCCGGTGAGGATGACCTCATTCACGGCCTTTTTCTTTGTTTCCGAATGCAAAAGACTGCGCTTTTCAAATTTGCCGTCAATATAGACGTTTATATATGTATCTTCACGCTCCCCGTTTTCTCCGTCTTTTTCAACATACATTTCTCCAAGATAAAGCTCGTTTGTCTTTTTCTTTTTTATTTTATATTTCACTTCAACGGTTTCCGTTTCAAGCGCAAAGGTGACTCTTTTAACTGTAACCGTCATTCCGGACTTCAAAACGGCGCCTTTCTTGTGGCTCAGAATGTCATATTCTCCAACCTTGACTTTTGCTTTTTTGAGAATGTCTGAGACCGTTCCGGAATTGACGGAGTATGTTTTTTTCTTTCCGTCTGCGGCAACGGTAACTTTGAAGTCCTTTCCCGTTCCGAGATGAAGCGGTGAAGGGGCAGCGGAGCTTTTGCCGCTTCCGGATGATGAGGTGTCCTCTTCAAAATGCTCGGCAACGCCGATTACAAGTGACTGCAAATCTGCGCCGACAATCTGAGCAACCTCTTCTTCATACTTCGCTTCGGCGGTGAATTGCGCTGCTTTTTCAAAGGTGAAAACCATTGCGCCGCTGAGAACAAGAAATGACAGCGAGAGAAGAATGCCGCAAAGTCTTGAGACCGCCTGTCCGCTTTTAAAGCTGAGGTTCACCGAATCACCACACATTCTTTGAATACATTGACAACAGCTTGCATTATATAATCATTTCCAAAATTTGTCAAATCCGGCGCAGTGCGGATGGAGCCGAGTGACAAAAACTGTGACTGAAAAAAAGAAAAGGCCGCCGCAAAAAAACGCAGCAGCCTTTTAAATTGCTTTAAAATTATTCGCCCTTCATTTCAAGGAGCTTGACGGTGCCGTTATATGAAGCTTCCGAAACTCTGATTGAGTCAAAGATTGCGTCAACAATGTCGTCCTCGGTTGCGCCGAGTTCCTTGGCATAAGCATTGTTGATGAAAAGATTGAGGTCCATAATGTCAGGAAGATTGAAGAGATCCATTCCGGAGTCGATCTTTCTCTTTTTGTAATCGAGCGCCGGTTTGATCATGCCCATTTTCATCATCCACGGAGCAACGCTGACAATCTTTCTGTCCTTGCCCATTCCTCTTGCGTCATAGACGATTGAAAGGAATTCCTTCCATGTGAGGTTATACATGCTGATGGGAATAGCCTCAAATCCGGCCTTCTTCCTTTCAGCAGCGCCGCAGATGACCTCGCCAACCTGGCGGCAGGTGAGCATTGCGGTGCCTCCCTTCGGATACATGGTGAACGGCCACTTATCCATGAAAGCAATCTGCTCAATAAGAACGGTCCAAACGGGCTTTCTTCCCGGCTGGGTGCCAAAGATATACGGAAGCTCAAGAACCGCGCAGCTGAAGCTGTCATCGCAGGCGGCCTCGCAAACTTCCTCCTGCATGATTCTTGACTTGAAATACGGGTTTTTGTCAACAAGTCTCATGTCAGGACGCAGCTTTGAAAGATATGCAAAATACGAGCCGAGAACAACAGCTCTTTTAACGCCTGCTTTTTTGCAGAGCGGGAAAATTCTTTCAAGCGGAGCAATGTTGTATTTGTAGTAGTAGTCCATTACCGGAGCGGGGAACTCAACTCTTTCGTCAACGCCGGCGGCAAAGATGAAAACATCGTTGCCCTTGAGCATATCAAGAATTTCATCATCGCTTTTTTTGTTGATGTCGCCAAAGATGATTTCCATCTCCTTGGGAATCGGAGCTCCCTCGGGAAGAGGCGGCAAAGCGACTGATGTGACTTTGTGGCCGTGCTTAATGAGCTGAATTGCAGCTTCACAGCCGAGCAGTCCGGTTCCGCCAATCATAAATACGTTCATTTTAATTCCTCCAATTCGATTAACTTGTTTTTTTGCACCCTCATATTATAGCAGTATTAATACGGCAAAGTCAACCTCTGCAACATCTTTAACACTTTGTTAACTTTTTATGAATATCTCCATGCTAATGCACAAAAACAACAGTGGCAAATTTGCGCAAAATGTGATAATATTATAAAAAACGAAAGGATAAACAGAATGATGAAAAAGACTCTTATTGTAATTGATATGCAAAACGATTTTATCAGCGGTTCCCTCGGAACAAAGCAGGCAGAGGCGATTGTTGAAACCGTTCAAAAAAGGATTGCCGAATATGAAAAACGCGGTGATGAAATAATTTATACCCGCGATACGCACGGCGAAAACTATCTTTCAACGCCGGAGGGAAAAAAGCTGCCCGTTGTTCACTGCATAAAAGGCACTTGGGGCTGGCAGATTGCTGACGGGCTTTATGTTGATTCTGCACAGGTTATTGACAAACCGACTTTCGGCTACACCGGATGGAACAAATTCACCTTTGAAGCGGTGGAGCTTTGCGGCCTTTGCACGGACATCTGTGTTGTTTCAAATGCGCTCATTCTTAAGGCCATGTTTCCGCAGGCAAGCATTTTTGTTGATTCCTCCTGCTGCGCCGGAGTGACGCCGGAAAAACACGCTGCCGCGCTTGAAACCATGAGAAGCTGCCAGATTGACGTTAAGTAATCTCTTATATATCCGTCTGTTGAGTTCATTGCAGTGCGGATTTAAACAGTAAAGAAAACATCTTGGCCATGTAAAGCGGATAACTTTACATGGCCGCTTGGCTGCATTTGCGGCCGATTAACAAACAGGGGCGATTATTGTTGTTTTTCCCTCATTTCTGCCCTCAAACCGAAAAATGAATAAACATCGCCAAAAATGTATATGCAATATTCAGCCTGATGATGAATAATTATCACCCAAAATGTTGAAAAGTATGTTAGGAAAGTTAAAAAGTTTACACTTTTCAAGCGTTTTATTTACTCAACGAAAAAATGTTGTTGAAAACTCCTGATTTTCAACATTTTTAACGAAGTTTTCAACATTGTAAGTTTTTTGCTTTACAAAAGCAGAAACATCCGTAAAGTTTGTATCTTTACGAATGTTTTTGACTAATCAGCAGATATAAAGGCGAAGTGGCGCCGGATAGGAGTGAAAAATGTATATCACTTGTGTTTTTTGGTTTTAATTGTTTGAAACAGCTTATAGACAAGGGTGTTTGTCAGAAGCGTTTTGTGAAGGCAATGGCGCTTTATGCAGCATATTGCGGCAAGGGTGAACAGAACAAAAATCGCGCTGCAAACCTCGGCTCTTAACTTGAAATAGTCAGGTTCAATCGTCAGCCACGAGGTGTTCAGGTGTGGATTAAGAATGATGTATATCGAATCCTCAACAAGATAGAACATTGAACCGGCAATCAGAAGATGAACCGCAACGTGAAGAATGTTCGGAAGCTTATCAGAGAGTGCATATTTCGGCGCTCCTTTGTATTCGCGCCTTCCGGAAAGGCAGAGCAAAAGAACAACAAGAACAAGCACAACGGCGGCAAAAACGGCACCGAGAACCATGTGCCTTGCAACGGTTGAAAAAACGCTGTCATATTTGCTTTCAATTTTTTTGCATTCATCGTTGAAAACAAGACCGCCTGAAAAGGAAATATAGATGTCAAAGCTTTTTTCATATTCACTTCCAAGCTCCTGAACAACTGGAAAAAGGTCTTGAAGCGGTCCGGGAACATAGTATGGACTTTTTGAATCAAAAACCATCAAACAGTTTTCAAGCGAGGAAAAGTATTTCTGTGCCTGCTCCCTTGTTGAAACCGGCGCGTTGGAAACGAGGCGCTCCTTTTCGGCGTCAAACACTGCGTAATAAACCTTGTTAAGCTTTTCAATGTAAGCAGCGGCCTCATTATATCCCTCGTCAATGCGCTTGTATGATTCAATCAGCTCGTCATACTGCTTTTTGTAATAGGCGGTGATTTCATCATTGTTAATAGTAAAGGTGCCGTCCTGATTTTTTGAAGCAAAGCCGTTTTCAAAGTATTTTTCTTCAACGCTGTTGTTTTCGGTTTCATAAGCGAGGATTTCAAGCACTGTTTTAATTTGTTTTTCGCAGTTTTTGTTTGAGTCCTCAACATAATAGCGGATTGTGTCCGGATCTTTAAAACCGTCAGGATCCTGATACTTCAGCGTATAGTCAAGAATATGTGTCAGCGCGGTTTTGACCTCAGCTTTGAAAGGTTCGCTTTCCTGATAGTTAAAGCGCGGCCCCTGAAGGAATGAATTCACAACGTATGGTTTTTCCTCAGTATAAAGGCAGATGACATCAAGAAACTGTGAGGCCGAAAAGAACGTGAGAAGAGCGATCATAAACGCAATGAACGCTTTTGATGAGGTGAGATAAAGTGTGTTCCTTATTGCAACAAAACTCTCACGCCCCTTATTTTCGGTGCCTTCATCGCCTATGGTTTCTCCTGTTTTCATTGCTCTGTTTCCTCCTTTTGCAAGACTCGGATTTTTGGCGTTTGTTCCCTTTTAAAGCGCTTTGCAAAGTGCGGCGAAGCTTTCAAGGCTCATCTGTTCCGCTCTCACGGTTTTTTCAAGACCTGCGCTTTCAAGCGCAAAGGAGACGGTCTCCTTGCTCAACGAGAGCGAGGAGCTGACGGAATTGAGAACGGTCTTTCGCCTTTGGGCGAAGGCCGCCTTAATAACGCGGAAAAACTTTTTTTCGTCCTCAACCTCAAACGGCGGAGTTTTCCGCAGGTCAAGGCGAATTACGGAGCTGTCAACTTTCGGAGCGGGCATAAACGAGCCCTTTGAAACATCGAAAAGCTTTTTTGCCTGTGCATAGTAATCAACGCAGGCTGTGACCGCTCCGGAGTCACGCGAGCCGCAGCCGCAGCAGAGCCGGTCGGCAACCTCCTTTTGAATCATGACCGTAATGCTTTCAATCGGAAGCCTGCTTTCAAGAAGGAGGGTTATCACCGGCGTTGTGATGTAATACGGAAGATTGGCGCAGACAACAACCTTCATTCCGGAAAACTTTTCCTTGATAAGCTCATGCAGATTGATTTTCATGATGTCCGCGTTAATCACCTCTGTGTTGAGGCAGCCGTCCAGTGTTTCCGAAAGGATTGGAATGAGCCGGGTGTCAAGCTCAACGGAAACAACCTTTTTTGCTCGCTTTGAAAGTTCCTTTGTCAGAACGCCAATTCCGGCACCGATTTCGATAACTCCGGTGTTTTCGTCAATGCCGCAGCTTTCGGCCATCCTCGGGCAGACGGAGGGGTTGACAAGAAAATTTTGTCCCAACGCTTTTGAAAAGGTGAAACCGTGGCGTGAAAGCACGTTTTTGATGACAGAAATGTCAGATAAGTTTTGCATAAGATAAAATGCTCCTTGCATTTTTAAAATTTCGTTGTATAATAAGGTTAATATATTATACAACGAGGTGAAGTATTATGTCAATTCTTGTTACCGGAGGTGCCGGTTTTATTGGCTCCCACACCTGCATTGAACTTTTAAAGGCCGGCTTTGACGTTGTTGTTGTGGATAATTTTTACAACAGCAAGCGTGAAGCACTCAGGAGAGTTGCGGAACTTTCAAAAAAGGAATTTGCCTTCTATGAATGTGATATCCGCGATGAAGAGGGTCTTGACAAGGTTTTTAAAAGTGAAAAAATCGATGCGGTCATTCATTTTGCCGGACTCAAATCCGTTCCCGAATCCTGCAAAAAACCGCTTGAATACTATGACAACAACATAGGCGGAACGCTCACTCTCTGCCGCGTTATGAAAAAGAACGGCTGCCAGAGAATCGTTTTCAGCTCCTCCGCAACCGTTTATGGAATGAACAACCCCTCTCCGCTTAAAGAGACTATGCCAACGGGCGGAACAACAAATCCCTATGGAACAACCAAGTATATGATTGAGCTCATCCTCAAGGATCTTTACACCGCAGATAACGGGTGGTCAATCAGCCTTTTGCGTTATTTCAACCCGATCGGAGCACATGAAAGCGGAATGATAGGCGAGGATCCGAACGGAATTCCGAACAACCTTATGCCGTATATCACTCAGGTCGCAATCGGAAAGCGCGAATACCTCAATGTTTTCGGCAATGATTATGACACTCCGGACGGAACCGGTGTGCGTGATTATATCCATGTTGTTGACCTTGCACTTGGCCACGTTAAGGCTGTTGACCGCGTTCTTTCTCAAAGAGGCTGCGAGGTGTTCAACCTCGGCACCGGCGTTGGTTACAGCGTTCTTGACGTTGTTCACGCTTTTGAAAAGGCAAGCGGGGTCACAATCAATTATAAAATCGGCCCGCGCCGTCCGGGCGATATTGCAACCTGCTATTCCGACCCGACAAAGGCGCAGGAGGTTCTCGGCTGGAAAGCGGAAAGGGATCTTGAGCAGATGTGCGCCGATTCATGGCGCTGGCAGAGCATGAATCCAAACGGCTATCCGGACAACTGATAAAACACAAGGGGCTGCGGCGAAAGAATTTCGTCACAGCCCCGTTTGTTTTTAATTTTACGGCAAGTCCTCGGTGTTTTCAAGGTTATGCCAAACGCCCTGAACGTCATCGTTTTCTTCCATCATGTCAAGGAGTCTGCTCATCATTTTGAGATCCTCCTCATCGGTAAGCTTGGTGTAGGTTGAGGGGATATACTCGGTTTCTGCGGAGACGAACTTATAGCCCTTTGCGGAAAGGTCATCGCGAACGGCGGAAAGATCGTTCGGCTCGGTGCGGATGATATAAACATCCTCGTCCGTAATGAAATCGGCGGCGCCGGCCTCAAGAGCGTCCTCCATGAGCTTTTCCTCATCAACATCCTCGGACTCAATAACAATTTCGCCGTATTTTGTGAAGAGGAAGGAGACGCAGCCGCTTTGACCCATGTTGCCCTTGTTCTTGTCAAAATAATGGCGCATCTCGCCTGCGGTGCGGTTGCGGTTGTCGGTCAGTGTTTCAACAATAACGGCAATGCCTGACGGACCGTAGCCTTCATAGATAATGTCCTCATAGTGGGCATTGCTGCCCTCGCCGGAGGCCTTTTTGATAATGCGGTCAATGTTGTCGTTGGGAACATTGTTCGCCTTGGCCTTTGCAATAATATCCTTGAGCTTAGAGTTTGAAGCGGGATCAGGGCCTCCGTCACGCACGGCGATGGCAATTTCACGGCCGATTTTTGTGAAAACCTTTGCCCTTGCGTTATCGGTTTTTTCTTTTTTGCGCTTAATTGTGCTCCATTTTGAATGTCCTGACATAACTCACCAATCCTTAAAATATGTTAATTAATCATTATTTGAAGCTGTGCTCGGCTTTGAAGCGGAGGCTGCTCCTTTTGCGGAAGTCCGTTCGGTTTCTTCTTCTCCGGTGAGAATTTTTGAATTGCTGTATCCAAAAATCTGAAGATTGCAGCCGAACATATCGTGCTGAGCGGTGCCGTCCTCGCTGAAAATCAGCTGAAGAAAGGCTTTTCCGTTGCCGCAGCGCCACTGAGCGGTGCCGTTGTTCAGTGAATAATTCTCCGGCGCGGAACCGACCTGCAAAAACTCAAAACCGGCTTTTTTGAGGTCGTTAATATACTTTACAAAATCTTTATACGTTGTTTTTTCGATTTTAACATTCATTGCGTCCGCAAAACCGGCGTAAGAAACGTCTGAGTATCTATAGACCGGAACGGACGAAAAGGCGTCATTCGCCACCCATTTTGAGGTATCCGCTTTTTTGCACGCGCAAAGCGACAAAAGCAAAAAGGCGGAAAGAAAAAGAAGAACGGTTTTTTTCATGCTTTCACCTCATCAAAACGCGGAAAAGCACCGCAAAACGGGCTGTTTTAAAACAGCCCGAAATTTTTTATTCCGCCGGTTCATCGCTCACGGCTTTGTCCTCGCCGAGCGTCCTCATGTGGTTTTCATAACCGGACTGGAATTGCTTGTAGACCTCTGTTATCTGATTGAGGTTGTTCATTGCAATGTTCTGATATTTGCTCAAAGCCTCGCAGACAAAGTTGTATGAGCCCTGAGATGTGCTTGCGGCCCAATCCCTTGCGGCCTTTTTGTGGGCATCGCAGTCGGCATTGGTTTTTGCAATGAAAGCGTTCATCTCTTTCTGGCAGTTGTCCTTGATTTCCTCTGCGCGGACTCTTGCTGCCTGAGTTATGGAGTGGCTTGCAACCATTTCCTCGGCCTGAGTCTGAGCACGCTTGATGATGCTGTCTGCGTCATCGTTTGCTTTCTGAGTGGTTGACTTGTAATACTCTTTGGCGGAGGAAACAATGCTGTTTTCCTCGCGGTGAGCGTTGCTTATAATGCTGTCGCGGTTGGAGATAATGCTCTTGGCCTCTGAAATTTCGCCCGGGAGCTTCTTGGTGATATACTGAACGAGGTGAGTGATCTCCTCGCCGTTGATGACTCTCTTTTTCTTTGAGAAAAAGAACTTCTTGCTGGTTGCAATATAGTTTTCAAGCTCATTAATAAGCTCTTCAAAATCAAGTGAGCCCCATCTGCTTTCTGCGTCCTCTTCGTCATATTCGCCGAATTCGGAGATATCCTCAAAATCATCGTCGTCCTGCTTAACGTCCTCAACCTCAAGGTCGGTCTCAAGATCATAGAAATTATTCGCCATAAATAAACAATCCTTTCTTTAAAGAAACTGTATCTTTCAGATTATATATGAATACCGCTTTTTGGAAGAGAACCGTTATTCGGTCTCTCTCAGGCGGTCAATTATATCCCGGCTGACTTCTTCCGGAAGGAAGGGTGTAACATCTCCGCCGAGGCGGCAGACCTGCTTTATCATGCTGGAGGAGAGGAACATATTTTCCGCTCCGGCGGCCATAAAAACCGTTTCAACAGAGCTGTTGAGCTTTTTGTTGGTCAGAGCCTGCTGAAACTCGTCCTCAAAGTCAGAAACGGCTCGCAGTCCCTTAACAATCACGGCTGCGTTCTTTTTTCTTGCGTATTCGGCAAGCAGACCGAAGTCACAGTCAACCTCAACATTTGAAAGGTCTTTTGTGCAACGCTTTATAAGCTCCATCCTTTCCTCAACGGAAAAGGATGAGGTGTTGGCTTTGCGGTAGTTGGACATGACAACAACTATCACGCGGTCAAAGAGCTTTGCGCTCCTTTTGATGATATCGAGGTGCCCATCGGTTATCGGGTCAAACGAACCGGGGCAGATGGCTGTTTTGCTCATTTTCAGTCGTCCTCCTCAGAAGGGATACGATACAGAAACAGACTGACTTTTCCGTATCTGTATTTTTTAATGAGCTTGAACTCTCCGGCGCATTCAGGCATTTTTTCATCCGGAGGAGCTTCACAGAGAATGCAGCCGCCCTTGTTCATCACAGAGGGAACAAGCTCAAGCGCCGATTGAAGCAGGCCGGTTGAATACGGCGGATCAAGAAAAGCAATGTCAAACTTTCCGGAAAATGTTTTCAAAAAGGAGAGACTGTCGCCGCAGATGACCGAAGCGCTTTTTGAAAGACCGGTGAGCTCAAGGTTTTTTCTGACAATGTCTGCAGCCTTTTTTGAGCGGTCAATGAAAACGGCGCTTTGCGCCCCGCGCGAGAGCGCTTCAATGCCAAGCTGACCCGAGCCGGCAAAAAGGTCAAGAACCTTCCGCCCCTCAAGTTCAAACTGAACAATGCTGAACAGTGCCTCCTTGACTCTGTCGGTTGTTGGGCGAACATCATTGCCCTCAAGTGTAAAAAGCCGCCGTCCCCGGGCGGAACCTGTAATAACTCTCATGCTTCTCCTTTGCACCGGACAGCCGCTAAGGCAAAAACTTTTAAAAAACTGCTGTCCGAATGACATATACGATATGTATTATCTCATTTTTCGCTGAAAATTGCAACACTATTTTGTTAATTTCTCGCTTTTAACACAATTTCCCGCATAAAAATGCACTGTTTGCTGTGATTTATTCCAAATTTGCCTTTGGAAAAACGTCTTTTCTTCCCGTATTGAACAGCTTTCTGTTGTCAAGCGCCCATTGTCTTTGGGTGAATTCACCCTTTTCAACGCCGGAAACCGCCGCCGAAATTTCATAAACCGTTGCATCGAGCGTGTCAAGCTGATTGAGAATCTCAGCCTCAAGGGTCATTGGACGCACTGCTGCGCCGAATTCCGGGTCGCCGTGGTGAGAGATTGCCATATGCTCAAGAAGAACGGCTTTTTCCTCGCTTATTCCAAGTTCTCCGGCTTTTTTTTCAATCTCCATTGCGCCCATAACAAGGTGGCCGAGCAGCTCACCCTTTACGGAGTAGCTTTTGACCATTCCGATGCTGTTTACATCAAATTCGTCAATTTTGCAAATATCGTGTAAAATTGCTCCGGCAAAAAGAATGTCTTTGTCAACGCAGGGATACAGCTTTGAAACCGCATCGCAAAGCTTCAGAACTGAGAGTGTGTGATAGAGCAATCCGCCGCGTATTGCATGGTGAAGCTTGAACGCCGCCGGCCAGAAAAGAAGCTTTTCCTCGTTATCGTTAATGATTGCCGCCGTGAGCGCTTTGATTTCATCATCGTGGATTCTTTCTATGTATGCTCTTATTTGGGCGAGCATATCCTTCCCGGCGTACTCCGCAGAAGGAACATACTGCGCAATGTCAACATTGTCCTCCTCGCAGACGCGTCTTATCCGGTCAATGCGGAACTGATCCGTTCCGTTGAATTTTGAAAGTGTTCCTCTGACCTTAACAAAGTCTCCGGTGTCATATTCGCCGTGGACATCCTCCTTGTAATCCCAAAGCTTTGCGTTGATTTCTCCGCTTTGGTCGCTGAGCGTGAAGTCGCAATACGGAACGCCCTTGACATTGACCTTTTTTTCAACCGTTTTAACAATACAGAACCCCTCTGTTGTTCCGTTTTTATATGTTGTAAAATTCATAATGATATCCTACCTTTCAGATTTGTCAACCGCCGACCTGATTGAGAGAGCAATATCCCGAAAAACGCGCGCAAAGATTTGCGCTTTTCGGTTAATCGGAAGCTGCTTTACAGCCGGAACCCCGTTCCGAAAACTTCGCCGGCCTCGGTAATGACCGTGAACGATTCGCTGTCGGTTTCGCGGATCATTCTGCTGATGAGTGCCGCCTCGCTTGCCTTTGCTGCGCAGAACAAAAGTGTTTTTTCTTTTCCGGTGTAGCCCCCGGTGACCTTCAGCGCCGTAACGCCGCGCCCGACATTTTTTGTGATTTTTTGCGTTATCTCCTTTTCCTTTGACGTGATGATGAAAAGCAGCTTGCTGTGGTCTGCGCCGTAAAGCACAAGGTCAACGGTCTTTGAGGAGATGAAAAGCGTCACCGCCGCATACATCACGCTTTCAATTTTTCCGAATACCGCCCATGAAAGAGCAATGACAACAAGATCAAAAATGAGCATGATGCTGCCCATTGAGGCGAACGGTCTTTTTTTGCGGACAAGGGAGGCGGCAAGCTCCGTTCCGCCCGTTGTTGCCCCGGCGAGGAGAACAAGTCCAAGTCCCACGCCGGAAAGTACGCCGCAAAAAAGCGCCGCAAGCAGCGTGTCGCCCGTGTAGCCCGGAACAAACGGAGAAAGCGCGTCAATCGAAAGAGTGAAGAACGCCGTTACCACAATGGTTCTTGCAACAAAGCGAGTTCCGAGCATAAACTTTGCAGTAATAAAAAGCGGAACATTGAAAAGGAAAATTGAAAGGCCGACCGGCATAGCCGGAACAAGGTGGTTGAGCATTGTTGCAAGCCCGGTGAAGCCGCCTTGAACAATTCCGTTCGGAACGGCAAACATATTCACCGCGGCGCTGTAAACCGCCGCACCGAGAACAACAAACGCCGAATCAAGAAAAACCCTTTTCCCTTTCAAAAGAACGCCCTCTTCCGCTGCAGTGAAGCTATCTTGCCGTTTGGTCACCGGTCTCCTCAATGCAGCCGAGAGTCAGCTCAAAAAGCTCCCTGAGACGCTCGGTTTCATTGCTGAGATACAAAAAACCGAAAAGAGCTTCAAGCCCGGTTGCATAGTGATAGTCGCTTTCACTTGCATTTTTTGCTTTGTGGTTAGTATGGGCATTTCTTCCGCGTTTCAAAACGGAAAGCTCTTTTTCGGAAAGATTTTCCGAAATCGCCTTTGCCGCTTTTGCCTGAGAGGGCGCCTTGACCTGTGAGACGGCAAGGGAATGGAGCCGGCTTACCGGTCTGTTTGCAAGGCAGACGAGCCTTTCACGGACAAAGAGGTCAAAAACCGCATCTCCAACAAAGGCGAGAGTGAGCGGACTGAGCTGAGAGACATCGCAGTCTTTTTCAAAAAATCTCATTCTTGATGTTTCCTTTTAGTTAACAAATTCAAATTCAAAGTCATAGATGCTGACCGTGTCGCCCTCTTCAACGCCTTTTTCGCGCAGCGCGTCAATTATTCCGCTTGAAATGAGAACTCTCTGGAGATACTGAAGCGACTCATAGTCATCCATATCCGTTCGCGCAATGATTGAGGAAAGCCACGGCGCGTCAACAATAAATATGCCATCCTCCTCTGTGACGGTGAAGCCGGTGTTCTTCTTTTTGAGGATAACTTCAAGAGGTATTTCCTCGCTTTCAAAGCGCTTCACTGCCGGAAGCGTTGCAAGCTTTGCCGCCGCGGCGTTGATGACTTCCTTTGTGCCTTCCTGAATTGGCGCGCACATTTCAAAATACTCAAGTCCCTGTTTTTCAATATATTCTCTGAACTCATTACGCTGTTCTTCGGTTGCAAGGTCAATCTTGTTTCCAACAACAATCTGCGGACGTTTCGCAAGCTCCGGATTGAAGCGTTCGAGCTCAAAGTTGATTTTTTCAAAATCCTCCTTCGGGTTTCTGCCCTCGCTCGCGGCAACGTCAACAATGTGGATGAGCATCCGGCAGCGCTCAACGTGGCGCAAAAATTCGTGGCCGAGTCCGACGCCTTCACTCGCGCCCTCAATGAGGCCGGGAATGTCTGCAATGACGAATGACGTTCCCTCGCCGAGGGAAACAACGCCAAGAACAGGAGTTATTGTTGTGAAGTGATAGTCCGCAATAATCGGCTTTGCCTCACTGACAACGGAGATGAAGCTTGATTTTCCAACATTCGGAAAGCCGATCAGACCAACATCGGCAAGGAGCTTGAGCTCAAGCGTAACCTCCCATTCCTCGCCGGGGGCGCCGCTTTTTGCAAAGCGCGGGGTCTGGCGCGTCGGGGTTGCAAAGTGGCAGTTACCCCAGCCGCCCTTTCCGCCTTTTGCGGCAACAAAAGGTTCGTTTGTTGACATATCACACATTACGGCGCCGCTCTGCGCTTCTCTGATAACCGTACCCTGCGGAACGCGGATGACAAGGTTTTCGCCCTTTTTTCCGCTTTTTCTTGAGCCGGAGCCGTCCGCGCCGTTTTGAGCTTTATATTTGCGCTTATATTTGAAATCGGCAAGCGTTGAAATGTTGCTGTCAACAACAAAAACAACGTCTCCGCCTTTTCCGCCGTCACCGCCGTCCGGTCCGCCGGAAGCAATATATTTTTCGCGGTGGAAAGCGACCGCGCCGTGGCCGCCATCGCCGGCCTTGATTAAGATTTTCGCCTTATCGACAAACATTCTGATACCTCGCCTTTCTCGGAAATATCTTATATTAGCTATTATCTGTATTTTTGAAACGGTTTAAAGGTTTTCATAGCCGGGAATTGAGTGAATCACCGGAAGCAGTCCCGTGTCTTTTCCGGAAAGGTTGTAGTTTTGGAACATATCATAACCGGGAAGAACATTGCCCTCAATGAGGACGGGGCCGTTTTCCGTGATTGCTGCGTCCCAGCCGATATATCCGACCTGAGGAACAACATTCGCACCCTTTTTGCAAAGCTCAACGGCCTCTTTGTGCATTGGAACCTCAAAATTCAAAAGGTCAACGCCCGTCATCGGGTGAGTGTCATAAAAAAGTCCGGTTTTATCGCAGAATGCCTTTGAAGCGGATCTTCCGTCCTTGTCAAGAAGAATATACATTCCGCCGCTTGTGATATTATCGACTGCCTTTGTTCCGTTGCCGAAGCGCAGAAGCGAATAGAGATAATGAACGCCGCCGTTTTTGTCGCGCAGAGTTACAATTCTTATCGAATTGACGGAGCTTGGGCAAAGCTTGTTCATAACGGGGTGCTGCTTAATTTGTTCTTCAATAAGAACCTGTCCGTTCTCTTTGAGCTTCTTATACAGGGCAGGAAAGTCAGTGCTTTCGTCCGTTTCAATTTTTTCAATCTGCTGGCCGCCGAACGAGCGCGGATACTTTGCAAAAACAGTGCCGTGCTTTTTGCAGAAAGCTGAAAACTCTGTTTCGTCTGCTTTTTCAAGATTGAGCCATTCACGGCCGATAAAGGCCGAAAACGCCTCGTCAAATTTAAGCTTGTCCTTGAAAAACGGCGTATACTGCGGATCGTTTGCCGCTGAGGAAAGGGCAACATTTTTGTTATAGGTCAAAAATGTGTCTCGCTTTGCGCCCTTGACTTTTGCAAAGCCGAAAACGGTGTAATCAAGATATCCAACTCCTCTTTTTGCCGCGCACAGGCACATATCAACCGCCGTTGCAAGGCGGTTTGCGCCGTAGTTTTCATGAATCTGGGTGATATACATATTCATGCGCCTGAAGCTCATGGATTTCACTCTTGCTTTAAAATTTGAAAAATTGCTCATGACAAACCCCTTAATATATTTTGTAATGTATTGATTTTACCATGCTGATTTTATTTGTCAACCTGACAGACGGAGATATTGTAAACTTTTAATTAAAATTTTTCTCAATCATCAGATTGGGAGTATTGTTAAAAAAATATTCACAATCTCACCGCATCTGCTTGCATTTACTTAATTTGTGTGCTATTATTTTAATATAAAAATTTAGCGGCGTTTTTCAAAAACGCCGGAAAAAAGGAGATGCATATGAGAAAAAAGCTCAAATCAACACTTGCGTTATTACTGTCACTGGTAATGATAGTTTCATTTGTACCGGCCTTAGGTTTTTCTTTTGCGGCCGATGCTGACGGTATTGTCAGTTTTTCTGTTGCGGCCAAGGGAAGCGGAGAGTCGGCGGATTCTCTCGGAGCCGTCAACTGGTGGAGAAGTGATGTTGACGGAAAGTATTATCTGTTTATGCCGTCCGGCTCTGACCTTTCTCAGCTCAAAGTGTGGGTTTCATCGTCCTCCCCTGTGACCTGCGGTGAAACGGAAATTAAAAACGGAGAAACAACAGACGCTTTTTCAGCAGGCGGAGAATTTACTCTTTCCTGCGGGGAGAAAAATTACAGCGTTGTTTTTCTCAATTCAAGCAAGCTCCCCTCGGTATTTATAAATGTTCCAAGCGGCGGACTTGACCGCATTCATGCCGATAAGGAACACAAAGAAAAAGACTGCTCGATGCTTGCCGTTAACGAAAAGGGAAAAACCGATTATGACGGAAAGCTCGATTCAATGAAGGGAAGAGGAAACTCAACCTGGGGCAGGCGAAAAAGCCGTACAACATCAAGCTTTCTTCAAAATCAAAGCTTTTTGGAATGGAAAAAGCAAAAGTGTGGTGTCTTATTGCAAACTATGAAGACAAGTCTCTCATTCGCAATCAGGTTACATACGGACTTGGCAGCGCGATAGGAATGGCAGAAACGCCGGACTGCAAAAATGCCGATCTTTACATTAACGGTGAATACAAAGGAGTGTATCTTGTTACCGAAAAGGTTGAAATCAAGAAAAACCGTGTTGATATTCACGACCTTGAAGAAGCAACCGAGGAGGCAAATGAGGGCAAAGAGCTTTCAGAATTTGCGCAAAAAGGCTTTGGTGGAAAGTTTTCCGGATTTATTGAAAACAAACAACGCTGGTTTGATATTCCGAACGACCCTGAAGAAATTACCGGCGGATATCTTCTTGAGCTTGAGGTTGCAGACCGCTATCCGAACGAGGCAAGCGGCTTTGTCACAAAGCACGGTCAGGCGGTTGCTTCAAAATCGCCGGAGTATGCGTCTGAAGCTCAGATAAAATATATCAGCTCCTATTGGCAGGAGATGGAGGATGCTCTTTATTCCGAAAGCGGAAAGAATAAGCAGGGAAAGCATTTTTCGGAATATATCGACATGGAATCATTCGCAAAGCAGTATATTGTTCAGGAGTGGAGCAGCAACTGGGACGCAGGACTCACAAGCAACTATTTTTATAAGGACATCGGCGGAAAGCTTGTTGCGGGCCCGATTTGGGATTTTGACAATGCACTTATGAATTATGGCGGAAGAGACGGAACAGACCTCACGGATCCGACAAACCTTCATGTTGCAAAAAGGTCGCTTTGGTATAATTCTCTCCTGGGCAGCAAGAGCTTCAAGGCAACGCCGAACATCTATGCCCTCGGTATGCGCCACAAGGAGTTTGTTGCTGAAACCGAAAAACAGATGAAAGAAAAAGTTGTTCCTGCCGTAAATGAACTGCTTGATTCGGAATTTGACAAGTATGTTAAAAAGGCTGAAAATTCGGCGGTAATGAATGCGATAAGATGGAATTATTACGGAACAACAAATGAAGAAGCGATTATGAATAATTACGCTTCCGAGGTTTCGGCAATCAAAAACTTCATTGCCGAAAGGACAAATTATCTTGTCGGCGCGCTCACAGTTGACAACCCGGAATTCAGCTTTAAAAAGGATTCTGCTGAAAAAGCGAAGGAAAACTTCAACAAAATTCCGTCCGCTTTTGTTGACGGAATTGAACTGTTCCTCTATTATTTTTGCAAGATGTTTTCAATAAAATAATTCTCAAACGGACTGCCGCAGAAAAACGTGAAGCGGCAGTCTTTTTTGTGCCGTGCAGCCGCAGAGAAGCTTTTGCACGCCTTTTGACAAAAAAATTGTAACAAAATTAACATTTGTAGCGTATTTTTTCAGTTTAACCTTGCTAACCGGGACGAAATATGCTATACTTTTTAAGCTAAATTTTAGGCATTTTTCCGAACGGATGGAAAAATAGCAAAGAAAGAAGGAAAAGGAATGAAGAAGTTTTTGAGCGTTCTTCTTGCGCTGGTGCTTGTTTTCTCCTGCGTTTCGGTTGCAGCGGCGGCGGAAGAAAAGGTCACTCCTCTCATCATCGTTCCCGGTTACAGTGCATCCGAGCTTTATCTCGATTATGGCCTTGAGACCGAGGAACACATCTGGGGCGTTCAGGCAAAGCCCATTATTGACAAGGTGCTTCAGCGTCTCGGTGCGCTCGGAATCAGCCTCGGCGCGCTCGGCGTAGGCGATAAGGAGCTGCTTATCAAAACAGTCGGCGATGCAGTCAGAGAGCTTTACGGCGTTCTTGCCAACAATGACGACGGAACAAGCAAGTATAATGTTACCGCCGCCCTCACCGACCCGGCAACCACAACAACAAAATATTTTGTTGACAAATACGGCGAGGACTCCGGAATGCTCCATCTTCCGGAAATCAACTGCCACTTTGCCTCCCAGATAGGCGGCGAAAACATCTTTAACGCCCACATTGACTTCAGACAGGGCGCAATCAAATGCGCGCAGGATCTCAGAAAATATGTTGAGGCCGTTAAGGAATACACGGGTTCGGATAAGGTCAGCCTTTACGGACTCAGCCACGGCGGAATGACTGTCGGCGTTTATCTCAGCCTTTACGGCGATCTCGGAGACATTGAATCGGCCGTAATGTTCCATCCGGCGCTCAGAGGCGCATATTTCCTCAATGATATCATTTCAAGGAACCTTGACATTGATTTCCGCACAACCGTTGAATACGCTCAGGTTGGTGCTTTCACCGAAACCGAGCTTGAATTCCTCATGGTAATCAGCCGTCTCGGCCTTGTCAATGACCTTGCAAACGCTCTTGTTGATGAGGTTTTTGATGACATTGCCGGAAACTGGGGCAGCATCTGGGACTTCATGCCGCCGGAGGTTTATGAAAAGTATAAGGAAATGTATCTTGATCCGGTTGCCAACGCAAAAATTATTGAGGCGAGCGACAAAATGCATTACGAAATTATGCCGAACTATGCAAAGGCATTCAAGAATGCTCAGGCTCACGGAGCAAGGGTTTCAATCATTGCGGGAACGGGCAGACCCGTTATCACCGGCGGCCAGGTCAATGCGGACGGAATTCTTGCCTGCTATTCAACCAGCGGCAGTGTCTGCGCACCGCTCGGAAAGCGTTTTGCCGACGGCTACAAAAAAACCGGAACAAACTGCACCGATCCCACTCACAACCACGTTTCGCCCTCAATGGAGGTTGACGCTTCATACGCCTATCTTCCGGAAAACACATGGTTTGTTGACGGTCAGCTCCACGGTCAGGTCTGGTGGGACGATTACACCAAAAACCTCTGCTCAAAGCTCCTTTTCACGGATGAAATTGAGGACATCTACTCAAGCGAAAGTTATCCTCAGTTTGAGTATTCTCAGAACCCGAAGGATGAGATTCACATTAAGTTTGACAACGCTCCGACCGGCTTCCTCTCTCAGGAAAGCAAGGGGGTTTACATCACAAACCTTTCAAAGGAACATTCAATCAAGGTTCTCGGACTGACTGCAAAGCGCAGCAAGCTTTACTTCAATTCGCTCACGCAAAAGGTCATCAAGGCCGGTGAAACCGTTTATCTTCCGTTCAGCGGTGAAATTCCGAACGTCAATGTCGCAAAGGACGAGCTGACTGTTTCCTATATTCAGCTGGGTACGGTTTCCGCCGCCGGAACAAGAACATTTGACTTCACAATCACCGGCGGAGAGGACATTGCCTTTGACGCGGAGAATCCATATTGCGATTCCGAACTTGCCGACCCGTTTGACGACCACCTCGGCAACACAAAGGTCAACAATATCTTCACATTCTTCGGAATCAAGGCGTTTGTTTCCGCAATTTATAACTGGCTGATGGCTTATCTCAAACCGCTTTTTGATTTCATCGGAAAAGTCAAAGGTTAAGTCAAGACAAAATCATACGGCTGCCGCAGCAATGCGGCGGCTGTTTTTTTACTTATTGTTTCAAAAGGGAATCAATTTGTTAATTTTTCGTCCCTGTTATTGAAAAAGGCCGCCTTCTGTGATAATATTATATTGAGATTTTTTATAACACAAGGAGGTTAAAACTTTATGAAACGAAAACTGACCCGGGCGCTTTCGCTTTTTCTTGCGTTTCTTTGCGCCGCCGTTCTCCTTTCTCCGGCCGCGTCCGCTGCCGCGTATTATGAAAACGACCTTCCGGTTGTCTATGTCATCGGTCGAGGTACATGGATATATGATAAAAACGAAAAGAAGGTTTATCCCACCGATGGAATTGAAAAAGCAATCAAAAACAACGTCAACAATCTTGCCTCGGCTTGGATAAAAAGTCTCCTTTCGCCGAACAGTGACTGGGATGCGCTGAGCGATGCAATCTATGACCTTGTTGAAAAGGAATACAGAAACTTTATTCTTGACAACAACGGCGAGGCCTCAAACGGTACCCACGTTAAGCCTAACGCCGAACCGAAGGCCAAAACCTCAAATTTTGCAATCACGGATTATCAGTTCAGCTATGACAGCCGCATTGACCCGAAGGTGAACGCAAAGCTCCTCAATGAATACATCAACAAGGTGCTCACCGTTACCGGAAAAAGGAAGGTTCAGCTCATCGGCCGCTGCCTCGGTTCAACAATCATCAGCGCATATCTCACAATGTATGGCTGCTCAAAGGTTGACACCGCTGTGTTCTATGCCGCCGCAAACCAGGGCGTTATTCCGATAAGTGCATTTTTCTCCGGCGATGTTCTTTTTGATTGCAGCGCCATTGAAAAATACGGTGATGCATACCTCAAAAACAGCTCAACCGATGGTTCGGACAACCTTTCAAGAAGCCTTGTTACCCTCGGTTATATGCTCAGCAAGTCCTTTTACTTAACCGATTACGTCATCAAAAATGTTGAGCAGGCATACAGAGATATTGCAAGAACCCTTTATCCGCGCATTGTTCTTGCCGTTTACGGAACCTGCCCCGGCTTCTGGACAATGGTCAGAGACGACTATTATGAAAAGGCCAAACAGGTTGTTTTTGAGGGCAAGGCGAAATATTCAAAGCTTGTTGAAAAAATTGACTGGTATCATTACAATGTTTTCCAAAAGTTCCCCCAGACTCTCAAAAAGTGTCAGCAGCAGGGAATGAAGGTTGCGGTCATTGCAAAGTATAACATTCAACTTGCGCCCCTTTTCAAGGACTGCATGAAGCAGGCCGATGACCTTGTTGAGCTTGAAAATGCGTCATACGGCGCAACCTGCTCGGATGTTGGTCAGCTTCTTTCAAATTCATATATCAATAAGCAGATAGCAGCCGGAAAAGAAAAGTATATTTCTCCGGATCTCAAGGTTGATGCTTCAACCTGTCTTTATCCCGATTACACATGGTTCATCAAGGATCTTCCCCATGATGTTTTCCCAACCTCCGTCAATGAGCTCATCATGAAGATTTTCCATTCAAAGAGCCAGTTCACGGTTAACAGCGATGAAAAATATTCTCAGTATCTTCAATATGAGAGCAACAGTCTGCTTTTGAGCAAGGTTACAGAGCTTGACCTTGCGGACGAAAACGATCCGCAGGAAATCAGCCTCAGGAAGCTTTTGAACCTTTTCAACACACTGTTCTGGCTGCTTAAAAACCTTCTGAACATCATGTGATGCAAAGTTCTTAAAAATCAGCAAACCGCCGTGGAGCACGGCGGTTTGCTTTTTGGGCAATAAGAGGAAAACCAATGCTTTTTTCAAAACCCTTTCGGGCTTTTCCGTCAGCAGCCGCAGCCGCAGTTGTTGTTTGAATAGTTGTTTTCGCAGCCGCAGCCGCAACCGCAGCCGTTAGTGTTGTTCGTTCCGAAAAGGTCGTTGCCGAACACGCAGGAAAGGACCAGAAGGAGAATGATCCATGAGCAGCTGTTTGAGCCGAACAAGTTATTGCAAGCCATTGTCTGACCTCCTTTCAAAAGGAACGGTGAACAACCGTTTGTTCTCCGTCCTGCTTTCATCCTCATTATACGCTGAGACCGCTCAGGTGTTACAGCGCCGAAAAAATGTCAGGATTAAAAGATTTTAAATCCGGGGTTCGTTCCTGTGAAAAATTGACAACGCCTTGCTTTTTGTGTTATGATTAATTAAATAGGTGTTAAATTGTGTCTCGGCGGAATTATCGGATTTTTCGGCGCCGAACAAGACTTTTTTCAGAAAGGCTATGGTGATTTATGGCAGAGCTCAAAAACTTTTTCCTTTCCCTCGGCAATGTTCTTTTTCCGCTCGGCTTTTTGAAAAAGCGCTTTGATTCATGGGACAGGGGCAACAGCGGAGCTGAGCTTGAAAATGCACTTGTTGAACGTCTGAACGCTGTCAGACCGAGCGAGCTTCAAAAAAGGTTTGCGGATTATGAATACTACACCTTCATCCATTTCGGAATGAACACCTGCACCGGAAACGAATGGGGAACGGGGAAGGAAACGCCGGAGCAATTCAACGTCAAAACCGTCAATACCGACCAATGGGCAAGGGTTGTTAAAAATTCCGGCAGCCGCGGAATAATCTTCACCGCGAAGCACCATGACGGCTTCTGCCTTTTTCCGAGCAAGTACACCGAACATTCAATCAAAAACAGCCCATATAAAAACGGGAAGGGAGATATTGTCCGCGAGCTTTCGGAAAGCTGCAAAAAATACGGCCTGCTTTTCGGAATTTACCTTTCCCCGTGGGACAGACATGAAAGCACCTACGGAACAAAGGCATATGATGATTACTTTGTTAACCAGCTTACTGAGCTTTGCACGAATTACGGAGACATTTTCACCTTCTGGTTTGACGGAGCAAAGGGTAAGGACGCGCCGGATTTTTCCTATGACTTTGAGCGCTATTACAAAGTTATCCGCGCCCTTCAGCCGAACGCCGCAATCTGCAACTGCGGCCCCGATGTCCGCTGGATAGGCAACGAGGCGGGGCAGGTGCGCAAAAGCGAGTGGAGCGTTATTGCAAAAAACTCCGTTTCCGTTGAAGAAGTTATGAAAGGTTCTCAGCAGGGTGCCAATGAGGCGGACTTAATGCAGTCGTTTGACCGCTGCGAAAAGGATCTCGGCTCAAGAGCGGCTCTTTTTTCACGGGATGACCTTGTCTGGTCTCAGGGAGAGGCTGACGTTTCAATCCATAAAGATTGGTTCCACAGTCCAAAGCCCCGTCCGAGAACGGCGAAACAGCTTGAAAAAATCTATTTTCGGACGGTCGGCGGAAACGCCTTGCTTCTCCTCAACATTCCGCCCTCAAAAAACGGAATTATTGAGCCGGACGATGTTAAGCTTCTTGAAAGCTTCAAAAAACGCGTTGACAGAGCCTTTTTGAAAAAGCTTTCCTTTTCCGCTGCAACGGAAAAAGGCGCCATACCGGGAGGTATCCGGAACTATGCGCTTCAAAAAGGAGACGGCGCGCTGATTTTTTCCCTCCCAAAAAAGGAAAAAGTGCGCACTCTTGTCATAAGCGAGGACACCTCATTCGGCCAGCGCATTGAAAAGTTTGAAATCTATCTGAAATCTCCGCTCGGATTCAGAAAGGCACACAGCGGAACAACTGTCGGAACAAAAAGAATTGTCCGCTTTCCTCCTTGCGCCGCAACGGATGAAATCAGATTCGTCATCACCCAGTCAAGAAGCTGCCCCGTTATCAGAAATGCGGAGCTTTACGGCGGTTAAATGACCGCAGAACGGAGATAACCGTATAATGAAATTTAAAAAGCTATTTTTTCTTTTTGCGGCCGTGCTGATTCTTCTTGCGGCCTTTTCCGGCGCGGCAACCGTTTTTGCAAGGAGCGGCAGCGCTCAGGCTTTTCCGTATCCTGACGGAAATTTTGGCGACATTTCACCGTTGGTTGAAGTGATTGCTTTCAATGCCGCCATGGGCTCGTCCTCCGAAAAATGGAAGAATGTTGACAAAACCTCTCTCCCTGCGCTTGAAAATTTTCGTGCGGAATATTTTGCCGCAAAGTATAAGCTTCCGGAAAGGACGATTGCCGCAATTAATGACAGCGCGTTCATTGATGAGTTAGACGGCCTTATTGCCGAAAGCAGAAAGAAATTTCCAAAGAGCTTCCGGATTCTTGCAATCGGAAACAGCTTCAGCAATGATGCGATGAAGTATATCTATCAGATTGCAAAAAGCGCCGGAGCAAAAAATATTGTTGTTGCAAGTATGCACATAGCATCCTGCGACCTCAAAACCCACAGAGCCAACGCCGAGGGCAACCTTTCCGTCTATAAATACTGCAAAAACAAAAACGGAAAATGGAAAGTGCGCAAAAATGTCAGCCTCATTTCGGCAATCGAGGATGAAAGCTGGGATTACATCACTTTTCAGCAGTCCAGCCCGCTCAGCGGTATTGAAAAAAGCTATAACCGCGACCTCGACTTCATGGTTGACTATGTTTTGAAAAACCGTCCGCGCAAAACAACAAGGCTCTGCTGGCACATGACGTGGACGTTTTCAAAAAAATATAGCAAGGAGTGTTTTGCCGCCTATAACTTTGACCAGATGAATATGTACAATGCAATTTGCAGCGCGGTGAGAGACAAAATTGTTCCGAACAAAAGCTTTGCCGTACTCATTCCGGTTGGAACGGCCGTTCAAAACCTAAGAACAAGCTATATCGGCGACAGGCTCAACCGGGACGGCCGCCATCTTAATGCGCTTGGTCAATACACGGCGGCAATGACCTTTGTCCGTGCGCTCGGCTTCAGTATCGACTCCGTGTCATGGATTCCGAAGGAGAAAAAGGTTTCAAAAACCTATCTTCCGGCTGTCAAGGCCGCCGTCAATGATTCAATTTCATCTCCTCTTTCCGTCACGGACGAGAGCCGGATATGCAACCACAAAACAACAAAAAACGGCGCTTTTAACACTGTTGTCAAACTTACTTCCAAAAAAGCAACCTGCAAAGCAAGCGGCCTCACCGAAGGCTCTTTCTGCAAGGTTTGCGGAAAAGCACTGAAAAAGCAGCAGGTCATACCGAAGCTTTCAAGTCATAAATATGTTTTCACGGTTAAAACGCAGGCAACGGAAAACGTCAACGGAGAAACCGTTGGAACCTGCAAAGTCTGCAGACAGACCAGAAAGCGCGTTATTCACAGGATAAAGAGCGTTTCGCTTTCAAAATCAACATTCACATTCAATAATAAAACCGTCACTCCGGCGGTTACCGTCAAGGACAGCGCCGGAAAAACTCTTAAAGAGGGCGCCGATTACACCCTCTCATTTTCCGGCGGACGCAAGGAAGTTGGCAAGTATTCTGTTCGTGTGTCTTTCAAGGAAAAATACAAAGGAAAGGCTCAGCTTTTTTTCAGCATTGTTCCGCGCAAAACTTCAATCAAATCTGCAAAACAGCTTTTAAAGGGCATTGCCCTCGTTTGGAACGAACAGGAGAATGTGACAGGCTATATCATTGAATACGGCACCGACCCGAATTTTTCCGGCTCAAGCGTCAAACAAATCAAAGTCAAGGCTGCAGCAACGGGGAAATGGATTGAAACGGGCAAAAGGGGAACTTACTTTGTCCGCATAAGAGCCTATAAAAACGCGGCCTTTGACGGCAAAAGGGCGGCCTTTTGTTCGGCCTGGAGCGAAAGCAAAAAAATCACAATCAAATAAAACAGGGAGGAATCATAATGAGCAAAGTTTTGGTTATCACAACAAGCTTGAGAAAAATCAGCAACTCGGAGCTTCTTGCCGATGAGTTCATCAAAGGCGCAAAGGACGCCGGTCATGACGTTGAAAAAATCTCTTTGCGCGGCCGGAAGCTCGGATACTGCATCGGCTGCCTTTCCTGCCAGAAAACGGGAAAATGCGTGATAAAAGACGATATGACCGAAATCAACCAAAAGCTGCATGACTGCGATGCGGTGGCTTTTGCAACGCCAATATATTATTATGAAATGTGCGGCCAGATGAAAACTCTGCTTGACCGCGCAAATCCGCTTTACGGCTCAGACTACCGGTTCAGGAAGGTATATCTCCTTTCAACTGCGGCCGAAAACGATGAAAACACGGCTGATCGCGCAATAGAAGGACTTTGCGGCTGGGTTGAATGCTTTGAAAAAGCCGAGTTTGCCGGAACGGTGTTTGCCGGCGGGGTGAACGAACCGGGCGAGGTCAGAACAAGCCCGAGCCTTAAAGAGGCATATAAACTCGGAAGCGAGATTGAGTGATTTAATTAACTGAAAAAAATCAAATGTTCACCGCTCAGGGCGGCTCGGAAAGGCACTTAAATCCTTTCCGAGTCGCTCGTTTTTTGCTTATGCGGAAAACTTCACAATGCAGCGCGGAAATGATAAAAAGAGAGCGGCTTTTTCAAACCGTCAACACCGGCTCTCGGTGAATGCTCGCGCACACTTTTCCGCTTTTTCTTAATATTAATTCCAACATTATGACTGATTTTGTTTATAAACCGTCATATTCAGGGAAAACATTCATAAATTGTTTATATTTTCACTCGAAAACCTGTTGATAAAAATTTCAACACCATGTATACTTTTAACGTGAATCAACACAGTGTCGGTCTTTAAATCAGCTGTGTGATTTTTTTGGAGTTTTATTATATTTTTTTGGACAGGAGAAAAAACATTATGGCAAGAAAAATGAAAGCACCGCATCCGTTTATCGAAGTGCCGGATTTCAAAACCGCACGCGAAATGATTGAATACGGTCATATCAAAGGCGGCGACCAAAAGCAGTATGTCTATCTTGAAACGCGGACAAAGGAACGCACAAAGTCCTTTAATGAGGTTTGGTATGACACCGTTGGCCTCGGCCAGAATCTTTATATGCGCGGCCTTTCCGGAAAAAAGGTTGCAATCCTCAGCGACAACAGCTATTACTGGATTGCTTGTTTTTATTCAATTCTCACCGGAAAATACACTGTTATTCCCCTTGATGCAAAGCTCATGGACGATGACATCATTGACATTATGAGAAGAAGCCACTGCGATGCAATCTACTACTCGGACGAATTTGCCGGTACCGTTGAAAAGCTCAAGAAGGCTGATGGCGTCTGCCTCAAGGAATACATAAAAATCAGCGATTTCTATGACCTCATTGAAGAGGGTCACGCCGACATCAAAGCCGGAAACAAGTGCTATCTTGACGAGCCTCCGCTTCCGGAAGATATTGCAACAATCGTTTTCACCTCCGGAACAACCGGAAAAAGCAAGGGCGTAATGCTCAGCCACAAAAACATTATGACCTCTGCCGTCTCTTCCGCAAGACTCATTCAGGGTGACCACGCAATCGGATTTTTGCCGATGAACCATACCTTTGCCTGGGCGAGCGCACTCTTCCTTATTAATGTTTTCACCGGCTGGGGTTATATCTGCCGCAGTCTTAAGGATATTCCGCAGGATATGAAAAAGTACCATCCTCAGAATATTGCCGGAGTTCCGCTTCTTATTGAAACAATCTATAAAACCGTTTGGCGCACAGCCGAAAAGACCGGCAGGGCAGACAAGCTGCGCAAAGGTATCAAGCTGAGCAATTTCCTGCGCGACAAGCTTGGAATCGACATCAGAAGAAAGCTCTTTAAGCAGGTTATTGACGGTCTTGGCGGCGAGCTTGAATATATCGTTATCGGCGGCGCATATCTTGACCCGGTTTATGAAAAAGGTCTCAGCGACCTTGGAATAGAAGTATTCAACGGTTACGGCACAACCGAATGCTCGCCGGGGATCACAATTTCAACCTATGAAAATTACAAATTCGGCTCCTGCGGAAAGCCCATGGGATGCGAAATTAAAATCAAAGATCCGGACGAGGACGGTATCGGTGAAATTTGCGTCAAGGGCGATAACGTAATGGTCGGTTATTTTGAGGATCCCGAGGCCACGGCCTCCGTTTTTGACGGCAACTGGTTTAAAACCGGTGACTTCGGCTATATTGACGAGGACGGCTTCTTGTTCTATGTCGGACGCAAAAAGAACCTCATTGTTCTTTCAAACGGAAAGAACGTCTCTCCCGAGGAGCTTGAGGATCAGCTGACAAGACTTGACTATGTCAAGGAAGTCATAGTTTCCGAAGAGGACAACCTCATCACCGCAGAGTTCTATCTTGATGAGGAGCTTTGTCCGGACGCAAAGGAAAAAATTAAAGAGGACGTCAAAAAATATAACGCAACTCTCCCATCATACAAAAGAATTCTTCAGATCAAAACCAGGGATACGGAATTCCCGAAAACCACAAGTCTTAAAATCAAAAGAAAGTATAAGGATGATATAAAGGTATGAGCAAGATAAATACCGTTAGACAACTTGTTGACTATGCCGCAGACAAATACGGCAGCAAGGACTTTTGCCGCTATATCCGGGATGGAAAGGTTGCAAAGAAAAGCTATGACGAATTTCGTGAAGATTGCCTTGCAGTCTGCCGCTATATCCGCTCGGTGAAAAAGGAGCGTATTCACATTGCCTTCATCGGAAGCACAAATTATGAATACATCGCCTGCCTGACCGGAATGATTTTCAGCGGCAATGTTGTTGTTCCCTTTGCGCCGGACATTAGTGTTGATGAGGCGGCAGATCTTTTTGAGGATGCAGACATTGAGCTGCTTTTCTGCGAGGACGCTTTTTGCGAAAAGGCCAAGGAGGTTCAAAAAAGATATCCCGGCCTCAAGGGCGTTGTCTCGCTCGGCAACGCGCAATGGTTTGATGGGATTTTTGAAAAATACAAAACAGGCTCGTTTTATAACGGACTTTCAAACATTCCGGAATATCCCGATCATTGCTCGCTCATCGTCTATACCTCAGGAACAACCGGCCGCAGGAAGGGTGTAATGCTCTCCAACCGGAACCTTGCCGCAAATACCTGCTATAACGAGTACAACATGGATTCAACGGACGTCAGCTTTTCCGTTCTTCCAATGCACCACGTTTTTTGCTATTCGTGCGATGTGCTCAAAACTATTTATGACGGCGGAACACTCTGCCTCAATGGTGAGCTGCGCAATCTTTACACAAATTTTCTCGTTTTTGAGCCAACGATAATGAGAATTGTTCCCGCGCTTTGCAAGTCAATTCTCACAAGAATAAAAATTACGGAAAAGCAGAACCCCACTCTCACGCCGCGCGAAGCGGCAGAAAAGGTTGTTGGAAAAAATTTCCGGCGGATGATTGCCGGTTCGGCCTTTCTTTCCGCCGCACTCATTGACGGCTTTGAAAAATACGGGATAACCGTCCGTCAGGGATACGGAATGAGCGAATGCAGCCCGAGAATTTCCACCTCAGACTTTGTTGACACCGAAAACAAATATTCAAACGGAAAGGTTCTTTCCGTCAATGAGGTCAGAATTGTTGACAACGAAATTCAGGTTAAAGGCCCCTCGGTCATGCTCGGCTATTACAAGCGTCCCGAGGAGACGGCGGCGGCTTTCACAGAGGATGGCTTTCTTCACACCGGTGACCTCGGATATCTCAAAGGCAGTCACATCTATCTCACCGGAAGGAAAAAGAACCTTATCATTCTTTCCAATGGCGAAAATGTTTCTCCGGAGGAAATTGAAAACCGTTTTGTTGATGACGGAGTGGTGAAGGAAATTGTTGTTATCGGTGAAAACGATAAGTTTATCGCCGAGATATATCCGGACTTACAGTTCGCCGAAGCGCACGGCATCAAGGACATTGAAGGTGAGATTCAAAAAATTGTTGACCGCGTCAACATTGAATCGCCGTCCGACCGCCAGATTTTTGCTTTCAGGCTCAGAGAAAAGCCTTTTGAGCGCACTTCAACGGGCAAAATTAAGCGCTCTGAATTTTACTATAAAGGTGTCGGCTGAAAACCGGCCGAACAAAAAGGAGGAAACATCATGTTTGAAAGAACGCTTCCAACGGGAGAAAAGGTTGACGCCTTTCCCCTTGCAACTCCGCAGCAGTTCATGCTTTTCATGTCCATGCAGTACGGCGCCCATTACCCGGTCAACAACATCGGTTCGGGTTATTACTGGCAGGGTGAAATGGATTTTGACCTCATGAAAGAGGCGGTTCTTGAAGCCGTTTCTCGCTGTGACACAATGCGTCTGCGCTTTATGCCGGATGAGCAGTACAAGGTTCTTCAATATATCACGCCGAAAAGCGAGATGGAGATTGAAACGTGGGATTACAGCGCCATGTCCCTCAAAGAGGCGCATGAAAAGCTCCTTGAGTTTTCTCACGGTCAGATTCCAATGTTCTTTTGCGAGATTCACACAATAAAGCTCATGAAGCTTGCCGAGGGGTATAACGGAATTTTCATGAAGCTTCATCACCTTGCAATGGACGCTTTTTCCGTTAAGGTCTTTCTGCGTGACATTATGGAGCTTTACCTTCACAAGCTCAAAGGTACGCCGTATCCGAAGCCTATGCGTCCGTATATCCCGGCGCTCATGGGTGAGCTTGCATATCTCAAAAGCGAGCAGTACGCCGCCGACAAAAAATACTGGGAAGAGTCCCTTTCAAAAACGAGTGAGCCGATTTTTACCGACTATATGCTTGAAAGCAGACTCAAACAGCAACGCAGGGAGCACCCGACTCACCGCTTTGCGGATATTCATTCCGGTTCTCCGGCCGCAAAGGCAAAGATTTTTGATATGACGGAGGATGAAACAAACGCCCTTTCAAAAATGTGTGCCGAAAACGACCTCTCGCTTTGCGCCGCACTTTCAATGGGTGTCCGCACCGCGCTTTCCGTTTTTAATGACAACGAGGAGGACGTCTCATTCAAAATGATTGTTGACCGCAGAGGTTCCCTTGCAGAAAAGAAGTCCGGCGGAATACGCATCAACTTTTTCCCGATGCGCAGCATTATAACCCCCGAGATGACCTTCTCTGAGGCTGTGCGCAACATCATGGAGGTTCAAAACGAAATTTACAGCCACTGCTCACTGAGCTTTGCTGAAATGCTTGCCGAGCGCCATAAGTCGATGCCGAAGGACGCGAAGCCCGATTCAACCTATGACAGTATGGGCTTCTCATATCAGCCGCTGATGCTTATCCCCAATGTTGACGAAAAAACGGCAAGGAGCGCAAAGGGCGTCTGGTATAACAACGGTGCGTCAATGATTCCGCTTTATCTCACGGCGAGACACAGGGCGAATGACAGCGGCCTTGAATTCATTTTTGAATACAGACTCACGCCGAACCCTGAGCACGATCTTGACGTTTTCTTCCAAAAAATGCGCATTGCTTTGAACCTCGGCGCGAAGAACCCGGAAATCAAAGTTGGCGAAATTCTTGAAAAATGTGCTGTTGAAAGGTGAAAAAAATGAACGAGCTTATTAAAATTATTGAGAACTATGTTGAATATGACGGCGAAATCACGCCGGAACTCACTTTTAAAAACGACCTTGGACTTTCCTCCTTTGACACCGTCTGCATGATTGAGGAACTCAAATCAGTGTTCAAAAAGCACCTTGAGCCTTCAGACTTCATCAGGTACAAAACCGTTGGAGAGATGGCAAAGTTCCTGGCGGAATAATTATGTCAGTATCTGCTTTTGGCGGTACTTAATAAAACTCCTTCCAAAAAAACAGCGGCGCGCACCGATTTTCCCCTTTTCGGTGCGCGCTGTTGTTTTCATTAAAAAGAAAATGGGGCTGACCTTTTGAAAGACAGCCCCGTTGTTTTAATTATTTGTAAAGCGGTCCGTAGCTTTCGCAAGCGCGATAGTCTGCGCTTTCAAGGTCATTCGTTCCGAATGCGCTCCACGTGTGCGGACGGTAAATTCTGCTTTCGTCAACATTATGCATTGAAACCGGAATTCTCAGCATACTTGCAAGCGTGATGAGGTCGGCTCCAATGTGACCGTAGGCGAGACAGCCGTGGTTTGCGCCCCAGTTTGCCATAACGTGATATACGTCTGAAAACGCACCCTTTCCGGTGAGGTTGGGAACAAACCATGTTGTTGGCCATGTTTTGTCCGTTCTTTCGTCAAGAGGCTTGTGAATCTCGTCCGGAAGGTCAACCGTATATCCCTCGGCAATTTGAAGCAGCGGCTGTGTGCCGTTGAGAATGTTCACGCGAATCATTGTTACGGGCATTTCTGCGCGGGTGCGGAAGTGGGAGGAAAATCCGCCGCCGCGGAAATAGCCGAGGTTGGCCGGGGCCCAGTCCGTTGCGTCAAGCATTGCTTTGATGTCCTTTTCGGTGACATCCCACCACGGCTTCATAACGCCGTGCTCGCCGTCATAGGTACTCTTTCCTGTTCCGTCAAGTGCTGCGGCGCCGCTGTTAATGAGGTGAATGAAGCCGTTTGCGGCCTTTCCCGTTGGGGCAATGCCCGTAACGCGCTCAACCGCCTGCGGGCTCCAGTATGTGCGCACATCGGCAAAAACGGTTGCGCCGCCGGTGAGAAGCTTTCCGAAAAGCATTGCCGTGCCGTTGAGTCCGTCGTTTTCTGTTGCAAGAACAGTTGGTTCCTTTTTTCCGTTCCAGTTGAAGCTTGAGTTGAGAATGGCCTCGGTGAAATCGCCGTTCGGAAGCCAGTCGGTCCACATACGCTGACCTTGAAAACCGCCGAGGATTGCGTTGCGGCCGCGGCTTTCCTCCTTCCAGCCCATTTCAAGCAGCTTCTTGTTTCCGAAAAAGATGTCCTGCGCAATGAGGGTGAACTTTATGATGAATTCCCATTCCTTTGCTTTTTCCTCAGCCGTGCGCGGCTTTTTGATCTCGAACGGGTCAATTTCTTTATCCTCCGGAACGGCCTTGTTGACGTCATATCCCTCGCGGCAGTTTTCTTTGACCCATGCGAGGGCTTTTTCATATTCCTCGTGGTCATAAATTCCGAGATGCACGCGGCGGAGAATTTCCGTGAGATCCACCCATTCGGCGCGAATGCCAAGGTAATTTTGGAAAAAGTCAGAGTTACAGTAGGAGCCTGCAATACCCATTGCAACGCTTCCAAGGCCAACATAGGCCTTATCGCGCATTACGCCGACGGCGATTGCACATTTTGCGAAGCGAAGAATTTTTTCACGGACATCAGAGGGTATCTCTTTTTCATCCTTGTCCTGAACATCTTTGCCGTAAATTGAAAACGCGGGAAGTCCGCGCTGCGCGTGCGCTGCCATGCAGGCGGCAAGATACACTGCGCCTGGGCGCTCCGTTCCGTTGAAGCCCCAAACAGCCTTGAGGGTGAGGGGGTTGAGGTCCATTGTTTCGCTGCCGTAGCACCAGCAGGGGGTGACGGAAAGCGTTGCGCAGACGTTCTGAGTGCGGAAAAAGCTTTCGCATTCAAATGCCTCGGCGCCGCCGCCGATTGTTGTGGGCGAAATCACACATTCAACCGCAGCTCCGTCCGGATAACGCAAGGTTTCCTCAATAAGCTTCTTTGCGGCGTGTGCCATGTTCATTGTCTGTTCCTCAAGGTCCTCACGAACGCCGAACTGCCGTCCGTCAATGACGGGGCGGATACCGATTCTCGGATACATAATGTTATCACTCACTTTCTTTAAATTTATAATCAATATGTAAATAATTTGACGCGCTTTCAGACGCAGTCATCTTTTGAAACAACACCCTTTTTGAGGAGAATGTTGGCATAAATTGCCGTTTCGCCTGTTGCAATGACAGCGTAGGCCTTTTTTGCTCTTTCATAAAACGCAAAACGCTCAATGAATTCAATTTTGCAGCGGTCAGGCTCCGCTTCTTGGATTATTCTGCGGTAATCATCCCAAATTGCGGGAACAACAGGATCTCCGGGAACAACTTCCATGAGGGCGACCGGCTTTTTGGTGTAAGTGTCAAGCGGAAAAAAGCGCATGACCGCCTCAAGAATTTCCGAAACGCCGTGGCCGTCAAGGCGAACAAGTCTTTGCGCGATTGCGACTGAAGGAAAGTTCCCGTCCGCAATAACAATTTCATCGCCGTGACCCATTTCCATAAGTATTTTCAGAAGCTCCGGCGAGAGAACCGGCGGAATATGTTTAAGCATAAATTGAAACCCTCCGTTAAAAATCAATGGCTCCCGTGCGGATATTTTTTATAGCCGGGGTGCTTGCCCGTAACTTTGTATTGTCCGCGCATTGAGCAAAGGCGGTCAATGTTTTCCCTTGAAATTTCCTTTGCGCCGCCGAGCAGCCGGGCATTGAGCGAAATTTTTGCAAAAAGCTCAAGCGTTTCCATTCTGTAATATGCGGTGATTATATCCGCTCCGACCGTCAACGCGCCGTGGTTTTGAAGAAGCATTACATCGTGTTCTTGAAGATACGGCTTTATTGCCTCGGGCACTTCATCGGTTGAAGGTGTTCCATAAGGCGTTACCGGAACGGAGCCTATGGCAATGACGGACTCAATCATGGAGTATTCGTCAAGCGCAATGTTTGCAATGGCAAAGCCGGTTGCCGTTGGCGGATGGGCGTGAACAACCGCGCCGACGTCCGGCCGTTCGCGGTAGCAGCAAAGGTGCATCTTAATTTCCGATGACGGCCGCAGACCGGAAGCACCCTCAAGAACCTCACCTTCTTCATTGATTCTGACAAGCTTGTCCGGTGTGATGAAGCTTTTGCTTATTCCGGTCGGTGTTGCAAAAAAAGTTCCGTCCGGAAGCTTTGCGGAAACATTTCCGTCATTCGCCGCAACCCAGCCGAGCTGCCACATTTTGTGGCAAACATCACAAATCTGCTCTTTAAGTGTTATTTCATCCATAGTTCAACCTCCTTGACTTTTCCGGCTTAAATCATCGTGAAATAATTATACATATTATTTCACAGAGTGTAAAGTGGTTTTGAAAAATTCTGAGGGCGGTGAAAGCATACCAACAAAAAAACCGTCTGTCGCTGTGCAGACGGTTTTCAAATCTATAAATAAATTACTTATTGTTTATCCTCTTTATACTCTGCAATATCCTCAAGCCTGCAGTCGAGTGCTTTGCAAAGCTTGTCAAGAGTTTTTGTTTCAATGTTATCGTTTGCCTTAAGGCGGCGGACTGTCTTGCTGTCTATCGAACAGCTCTCTCTCAGAAAATAAGTTGAAACGCCTTTTTCTTTCATCGTTATCCAAAGTTTGTCAAACACTATCATCGGCAATACCCCCTTGACAGAAAATATTATGGGGGTTATAATCTTAAATATTAAGGGGATATAACCCCCATATATTGTTTTTGTGATGAAAGTGGGCGGGGTGATATGAGTAGTTGCACTTTTTTCGGTCACAGAGATGCTCCAAAGAAAATTGAATCAGACTTGTATTTCGTTCTAAATGAACTTGTGAAAAAGCATAATGTTGACTCGTTTTATGTTGGTAACAATGGAAATTTTGATCATATTGTAAGGCGGCGTGATTCTTTTGCCGGTATACGGCACACTCTGAGCGACTGTTACACGGCAGAGAGAAATTTCCGTGCAGTCCGTCGCGGTTTCGGAAAACACGCTTTGCGCTTTTGCGCCGGGGCAGGAGAGACCAAAGGCAAAAAGAAAAGTGAACGCCGCAAAAAAGAAAAACAAAAAGACTCTTTTTTTCATTATACAAACCTCCTGTCCGGAAAATTAATACAAAAATTATACATTGTAAAAGAGAAAAAATCAACCGCCGAAATTTTGTTTTTTCGGCGGTTGAAAATATATTTTGTGATTATTATCGTTTTGTTTTTACTTTCTGAACTGCTGCTTCATTCTCTGCTCTTTTGAAAGAATGACCTTTCTGAGTCTGAGTGAAGTCGGCGTAACTTCAAGAAGCTCATCGTCCTTGATGAATTCCATGCACTGCTCAAGGCTGAGAACAGTCGGCGGAACAAGACGCAGAGCATCGTCTGAGCCGGAGGCTCTTGTGTTGGTCAGGTGCTTCTGCTTGCAGACGTTGCAAACAACGTCCTCGCTCTTTGCGCATTCGCCAACGATCATGCCCTCATAAACCGGAACGCCGGGACCGACAAAAAGGCGGCCTCTGTCCTGAGTGTTAAAAAGTCCGTAGCCGGTTGTTTCGCCCGTTTCGTGAACAACAATGGAACCGCGGTCCCTTGTTTGAATGTCACCCTTATACGGCTCATATCCGGCAAAAAGCTGATTGAGAATGCCGTTGCCGTTGGTGTCGGTCATGAACTCGCTGCGGTAGCCGATGAGGCCGCGCGCAGGAATTTTGAACTCAAGGTGAGTCATTCCGCCGTCACGGACGCCCATGTTTTCAAGCTCGCCCTTTCTTGAGCCGAGCTTTTCCATAACCGAGCCGACATACTGCTCCGGAACCTCAACAATGAGAAGCTCCATCGGCTCCATGAGAACGCCGTTCTCTTTTTTCATAATAACCTTGGGGCGGGAAACCTGGAATTCATAGCCCTGGCGGCGCATTGTTTCAATGAGAATTGAAAGGTGGAGCTCACCGCGTCCGCTGACCTTGAAGGTGTCCGTTGTGTCGGTTTCCTCAACGCGCATACTGACGTTGGTTTCAACCTCTTTGAAAAGGCGGTCGCGCAGGTTTCTTGAGGTAACAAACTTGCCTTCCTGACCGGCAAAAGGACTGTTGTTGACAATGAAGTTCATTGAAATTGTCGGTTCGTCAATTTTAACAAAGGGGAGCGGCTCAATGTGCTCTGGGTCGCAGGCCGTTTCGCCAATGTTGAGGTCGGCAATGCCGGAAACGCAGACAAGGTCTCCGAGGGCAGCCTCTTCAACCTCAACGCGCTTGAGTCCTTCAAACTGATAGAGCTTTGAGACCTTGACGTTTTCCCGTTCGCCGTCTGTTTTGCAAAGAACAACCTGCTCGTTGCGCTTGATGTGACCCCTTTCAACTCTTCCAACGCCGATTCTTCCGATGTAATCGTCATAATCAAGGCTTGAAAAAAGGATTTGGAGCGGACCGTTCATGTCGCCCTTTGGCGGGTCAATGTGTTCAAGAATTGAGTCAAACAGCGGCCTCATGTCACCCTCGCGCACTGAGGAGTCGAGCGAGGAATATCCGTCTCTTGCAGAGGCATAAACCACGGGGAAGTCAAGCTGGTCTTCATCTGCGCCAAGCTCAATGAAAAGGTCAAGGACCTCGTCAATGACCTCCGCCGGTCTGGCGCCGGGGCGGTCAATTTTGTTAACAACAACAATAACTTTCTTTTTGAGTCCGAGCGCCTTTTTGAGAACAAAGCGCGTTTGCGGCATACAGCCCTCAAAAGCGTCAACAAGGAGGAGAACACCGTCAACCATCATGAGAATGCGCTCAACCTCGCCGCCGAAGTCGGCGTGACCCGGGGTGTCAACAATGTTGATTTTAACGCCGTTATAATGAACGGCGGTATTTTTTGAAAGAATGGTGATTCCTCTTTCGCGTTCAAGGTCATTGGAGTCCATAACTCGTTCGGCAACCTGTTCATTCTGGCGGAAAATTCCGCTCTGCTTGAGAAGCTCGTCAACAAGAGTTGTTTTTCCGTGGTCAACGTGAGCGATGATTGCAACATTTCTGATATCCTGTCTGATGTCCATAAATCTCACCTTTGTTTTTAACATTATTTTTCATTTAATCTTTGCATATAACAACCACTTATTCTATCACGAAACGCAAAATAAAGCAAGTTGAAATTGCACAAGCCCAAAACGGCCTTTTTGTGCAAAATAGACAGGAATTTTGAAAATAATTTTAATTGACAGCTGACGCTAAATATTGTATAATATTTAATAATAGTGAGCAATGGCTCACCTGAACTTATGTTAATAACAAAATTTAAATATCAGGAGGCTCAACATTATGGACACAAGATTCGCAATCACCGATTATGTTGACGCAAAGGCCGTTACCGAAAAACTCGATAACCTTATCCGTCAGCCGATCTACACAATCAAGCCCGATGCTCTCAAGGCTTATGAAGAGAACTATTTTGAAAAGAAATGCAAAAAGTCAAAGGCTATGATTGAGGAAGCAAAGCAGATCATCCCCGGCGGCGTTCAGCATAACCTTGCTTTCAACTATCCGTTCCCCCTTGTTTTCACAAAGGCTGCCGGCGCAAAGCTCTATGACATTGACGGAAATGAATATTATGACTTCCTCCAGGCCGGCGGTCCGACCGTCCTCGGCTCAAACCCGAAGGTTGTCAGAGATCATGTTATTGACCTTCTCAACACCTGCGGCCCTTCAACCGGACTTTTCCATGAGTTTGAATATAAGCTTGCAAAAAAGATTTCCGACTCCGTTCCAACGGTTGATATGTTCCGTATGCTCGGTTCGGGAACCGAGGCCTGCATGGTTGCCTGCCGCGTTGCAAGGCTTGCAACAAAGAAAAAGTACATACTCAAAATGGGCGGCGCATATCACGGCTGGTCGGATCAGCTCGGTTATGGCATCCGTATCCCCGGAACAAAGTTCACTCAGGCTCACGGCGTTCCCATCCGCCTCATGAGAGACACTCAGGAATTCTTCCCGAATGACCTCAATGACCTTGAAAGGAAGCTGCGCAGGAACCAGCTTTGCGGCGGAACCGCTGCCGTTTTCATTGAGCCGGTTGGTCCCGAAAGCGGAACAAGACCCCTTTCAAAGGAATTTAACAAGGGCGTTGAAAGACTTTGCCGCAAGTATGGCGCGCTTCTCATTTTTGATGAGGTTGTTACCGGATTCAGAATCGGTATGGCAGGCGCACAGGGCTACTTCGGCGTTGAACCCGACCTCACAATCTTCGGCAAGGTTATTGCAGGCGGCTATCCGGGCGCAGGCGGAATCGGCGGTAAGAGAGAATACATGAAATATATGGGCGCAGGTCTTGACGGAACCCAGAAGATTAAAAAGGCTTTCTGCGGCGGAACCATGGCTGCAACACCCATCTCCTGCTGCGCAGGTTATTACACTCTTGAGGAAATTGACAAGCAGAATGCCTGCTATAAGGCCGGCGTAATGGGCGACAGAATCACCAAGGGTCTCAACCAGATTATTGACAAGTATAATCTTCCGTTCGTTGCGTTTAACCAAGGCTCAATCTGCCACATGGAAACCGTTGGAACAATGCACTTCTCAATCGACTGGAGCAAGCCGTGGACAATTCCGGGCGTTCTCAAGGAGACCGATATCCGCAAGAAGGAAATGACCCATATGGGCGCCGCATACATGGCAGAAGGTCTTGTTACCCTCGCCGGTTCAAGACTTTACACCTCGGCCGCATACACCGAGGAAATGATTGACGATGCTCTCACCCGCTTCGACAGAGTGTTCTCTCACGTTGCAATGAAGCAGGATTGATTTAAGTATTGATATTGATAATGAAAAGGGCAGAATCATCACAACCGGGTTCTGCCCCTTTTCTGAAATGAGAGGTAATTATGGAACTTTTAAAGGCAAAAGAAATTGTTGTTGAAGCCGGAAAAAAGCTTGTTTCAACCGGTCTTATTGCAAGAACATGGGGCAATGTCAGCTGCCGCGTTGACAATGAAAGCTTTGTTATCACTCCCAGCGGAAGAGCTTATGAAACGCTCACTCCGGACGATATCGTTCTTGTTAAAACGAGTGATCTTTCCTATGAGGGTGACATCAAGCCATCAAGCGAAAAAGGCATTCACGCCCAGTGCTACCTTCTTCGCCCCGAATGCAATTTTGTTATTCATACCCATCAGGTCAATGCCTCAATCGTCAGCGCTCTCGGCTGCGATATCAATGATGTTCCGGGTGAAAGCGCCGCCGTTATCGGTGATAACATTCCCGTTGCGTCATACGGACTTCCCGGAACGGGAAAGCTGCGCAAGGGTGTTGTTGGCGCCCTTCTGCGTTCCGATTCAAAGGCGGTCATCATGAAGCACCACGGCGCCGTCTGCCTCGGAAGCGACTATGACGAGGCCTTCAAAATTGCCTCGGAGCTTGAAACCGTCTGCATGAGATATCTTTACAACAGATACAGCACTCTCACCGGAAAAACCGCAGAAAGCTTCAAGGATATCTGCACCTATGTTTCGGAGCTTAAAAAGCGCGCAGACGCTCCGTCACCGCACGTTGTTCCCTATGACAGCACCCGTGCCGGAAATGTTGTTGTTATGAAGGATAAGGACGGAAACGAAAAATATACTCTTGCGCTCAAGCAGGAAAAGGTTATTCTCGGCGGTGACTTCCCGTCAGAGGCGGATATGCACCTTGCCGTTTATAAAAAGCGCGATGACATTAACTGCATCATTCACTCCGACAAGGAGGAGGTTATTGCCGCTTCAAAGGTGACAAAGGTTCTTCGTCCGCTGCTTGACGATTTTGCTCAGATTGCCGGCGCAACGGTGAAAACGGTTGAGTTCAATCCGAACGATACACTGCGCACCTCAAAGAAGGTTGTCAAGACGCTCGGAAAGCACAGAACCGCTGCACTCCTCAAGGACAACGGCGCAATCTGCTGCGGTGTATCTCCCGATGAAGCTGAGGCGAGCGAAATGGTTACCGCAAAGAACTGCAAAACCTTTGTTGCAAGCCGAATGTTTGACAAGGTCAAATACATCGGAAGGCTTGATTCGGTACTCATGAATGTTGTTTACAGGGTCAAGTATTCAAAGCAGAAATAATTTTAAAATGGTAAAAGCCATGGAGCAAACCGATGAGGAATGCTTCATGGCTTTTTTTGTGTGGTGTAAATCATCGGACTAAAGTTTTTTCCTTAGCGGCGTCCAAGTCTACTGAGAGCAATAATACCGATGTTGCAACCTGCTGCGGTAAGAAGGCAACCGCAAGCCCATGCTGTGAGTGTAGCCATTTTTTTCACCTCCCGATTTTTTATTGTTCAGTCCGGAGCAAACGCTGAAATTGTTGACGCAATAATGCATTTTCGGATGTATTACTCCGGAGTTTATAGAATTCAACCGCCGGCTTTAAAGCAAAAATGGCGGCCGATATCTATTCACAGCGGCTTGTAAACGTAAAATAACGCAAACATTACAAGTAAACAAATTGTTTACTTGCATTATAGCAAACAATTTGTTTACTGTCAAGGGCTTGGTAAACATTTTGTTTATAATCATAATAGGAGGTCTTACTGTTATGGATTATACAAAGCGATTATATGATTTGCGTGTGGATCATGACTTGAAGCAGGAGGATGTTGCAAAAATTTTGAAGATAACTAAACAGGCTTACGGAATGTATGAAAACAAAAAGCGCAGCCTGCCGATTGAAAGCTTAATTGTGTTGTGCAAATTTTATAATGTTTCGGCTGATTATATTCTCGGACTGTCCGATAAATAATATGAAATGAAACAACAGGGAGCATTACAAATTCTGTAATGTCTCCCTGTTAAAATATTTGCACATTCAGTTGATTTAAAATATAACTTTTAAATAATCTGTCCTTCCGTCAAGGATACGAATTATTTTGACAGTTTCATTCTGAACGATGTAAAAGGCAATGTAATTTTCACAAAACAAACACTTGTAAGCTGTTTTGATGCCGCATTTATCTTGAAGATTCACACCCATATTAGGCTGGTCTGAAAGGTGGTTGACCGAACGCAAAATGCGTTCAATTACACTCTTTGCCGCAATAGGGTTTTTGAGGGTATAGGAGATATAATTACTTATTTCTCTTAGGTCTTGGCGTGAAGCCTTACTAAAAACAATTTTCATAGTTGAACTCCAAAGTCCTTTGCAACATCATCTATAGAAGAAAAGTCGCTTTCGTTGCAGTTTTCACCTTTTTTGAGTTCGTTCATCAAAATTGCAAAGGCTTGCTCCATAAGAATGTTTTTGCTGTTTTCGGTAACGATGAGAGGCATTCCGCCAACATTAATTGACTGCTGAATAAAAATGTTAACGGCATCGGTAAGAGTAAGGCCGCAATTAGAAAAAATACTTTCCGCTTTAGATTTAATTTCCGGATTAATACGCATCTGGAATGTTGAAGTTTTTGGCAGCTCGGTTATTGAAAGCCGTTCATTCATTAAAATCACCTCATTAATATTATACTCGTCTATTCGCGGATGTCAATGCATTGTTATTACAAAAGTTGTGTCAAGCACTAAGCATATTTTGCCGGTCAAAAGCTGCAACCCGGAAAATATGATATGATTATTTTAACAAAAACGCCGCCGGGGTGGTTCGCACCCGCAGCGGCGGCGTTGTCATTTTCCTCAATCAAAAAGACCCTTTTTGACCTCTGCTTTAATCGGTTTGAAGCCTGCCTTTTCAACGGCCTTGAAAAGCGCTTCATCGGAAACATCTTCCGAAAGGGTAACAACGGCCGTTTTCTTTTCCGCATCGGCCTTTGCTTTTTTAACGCCGTTTACGGCAAGAAGCTCGTCCTCAACGGCTTTTGCGCAGTGTGAACAGTGCATACCTTCAATTTCAATAATTTTTTTCATTTCCGAGTCCTCCTTAAAATCAGATGAATTGATTTGTTTTGTGCTTGCTGTATTTTCATCGGCTGAAGCCGGTTTTTCCGCTTTAAAGAACCTCAAACGCAGTGCGTTGAGAACAACGCAGACCGAGCTGAGACTCATTGCTCCCGCGGCAATCATTGGAGAAAGTTTAACGCCGAATGAGTAAAACGCGCCAGCCGCAAGAGGGATTGAAAGTGCGTTATAAAAGAACGCCCAGAAGAGGTTCATTTTGATGTTGCCGAGAACTTTTTTGGAAAGTCTTATCGCATTGACAACGCTGAAAATGTCCTTGTTCATCAAAACGAGGTCTGCGCTTTCAACCGCAATGTCAGTTCCGTCGCCGATTGCAATTCCGACATCTGCGCGCGAAAGGGCGGGGGCGTCATTGATTCCGTCTCCGACCATTGCAACAACCTTTCCGCTCTCCTGGAGCGTGCGAACTTCATTTTCTTTGTTTTGCGGAAGAACTCCGGCAATGATTTTTTTAACACCGAGCCGCTTTCCGACCGCGTTGGCGGTCAGCTCGTTGTCTCCGGTGAGCATGACGGAGGAAATGTGCATTTTTTCAAGTGCCGCTATTGCGGAAGCGGAGTTTTCCTTTTCACTGTCCGCAACGGCAATGATTCCGACCGGCGCTTTGCTGTCTGCAAAAATCAGCGGTGTTTTGCCCTCTGAAGCAAGTCCGTCAAGCCTTTCTTTTATAGATGAGCAGTCAATGCCGTTTTCAGAAAGCAGACGCTCGTTTCCGGCAAAATAAGTTATGCCGTCAATCTTTGCGCTGATTCCTCCGCCGGAGAATGAGGAAAACTCCAAAGCTTCCTTTTCCGGCAGTCCCTTTGCTCTTGCAAGTATTGCACGGGCGAGTGGGTGCTCGGAGCTTTTTTCCATTGCGGCCGCAACCGAGAGCAGCTCGTCCTCTGTCATGGCGGAAAGCGTCACAACGTCTGTCACGCTCGGCTCACCCTTTGTGAGTGTTCCGGTTTTGTCAAAAACGGCGGTATCAACCTGAGAAAGGCGTTCCATTGCAGCCGCACTTTTGAACAGCAGTCCGTTTTTTGCGCCTTGACCCGTTCCGACCATGATTGCAACCGGGGTTGCAAGACCGAGCGCACAAGGGCAGGAGATGACAAGAACAGAAATTGCAAAATTCAACGCAAGGCTCATGTCTTTTGAAACGGCGTACCAGATAATTCCGCAAACGACTGCGATTGAAATAACAGTCGGAACAAAAACGCGGCTTACCTTGTCAGCAAGGCGTGAGATTGGCGCTTTGCTTCCGGCCGCTTCAAGAGAGAGGGCAATCATTTGAGAAAGCGTTGTTCCGCTTCCAACCTTGGTGGCTTTCATTGTGAACGCGCCGGAGGTGTTGATTGAGGCGCAGAGGACGCTGTCTCCCGCGTCCTTTTGAACAGGCATACTCTCACCTGTGAGGGCGCTCTGGTCAACAAAGCCGTTTCCGCTTTCAACAACGCCGTCCGCAGGAATTTTTGTTCCCGGACGGACAATGATCTCATCACCCGGAACAACGTCAGAGGCGGCAATCACCGTCTCTTTTCCGCCGCGCAGAACGGTTGCTGTCTCCGGCGCAAGGGAGGTGAGCATATCAAGCACGGCTTTTGTTTTGCCCTTGGAGCGTTCCTCAAGGAATTTACCGATGTCAACAAGGGTAACAATCATTGCGGCTGATTCAAAATAGAGGTTTGAGTGCCATTTTGCAACAAGCTCCATGTCGCCGCCGGAAAGGCCGCGCGCAATTTGCACCGTTCCGACAATTCCGTATATGAATGAGGCGGCCGCGCCGATTGCAATGAGCGAGTCCATGTTCGGCGAAAGTCTGAACAAACTTTTGAAGCCTATCGTGAAGTATTTATAATTGATTGCAAGAATGAAGGCGGTGAAAACAAGCTGCCAGATTGCAAAATTCAGCGCGTTCCCGTGGCCGGAAAGGAAGCCGGGCTGGGGGAGGCTCATCATGTGTCCCATTGAAACATACATCAAAGGAAGAAGCAGAATGACGGAAAGAATGAGGCGCAGCTTTGCTCGTTTTTCATTTTTTTCGGTGAGCTTTGAGGTGTCCGCTTTTCCCTTGACCGCGCAGCCGTAACCAGCCGATTTCACTTTCATTATTATATCGGACGCGGTCAGAGCTTTTTCATCGTATTCAACGGTCATTGAATTTGTCAGCAGGTTAACCTGAACATCCGCCGCTCCGGGGAGCGATTCAACGCTTTTTTGAACTCTTGCGCTGCAGGAAGCGCAGGTCATGCCCGTAACGTCAAACTGTGTTTTCATTGAAAATCACCTCTTTGATTAATCATTTCGCTTTACAAGGCTATTATATACCTGTCAGGTAGGAATTTCAAGTTGAAAGTTCATTCAACTGAAAGAATTTTTTGCGTAGTCGGTGTTATTTTTCGTTATTCATGCACAAAAATCCGATATAAATGCATTAAATTCGTCTTGCCAAATATTTTTCAAAAATATTTGGGTCAAAATGAATAAGTTTATGCAAAAAGCCTTGACTTTTTTTGCGAATTATTGTATTTTTGTTAGGTAAGATTCTCTGGAAAGCAGAGAGCATTTCACCGCACGAAACGACATGTGCGGTCAATTTTGAAAGGAGCAATCCAAAATGAAAAAAGAACTCAAAGTTATCGCAGTCGTTCTTGCGGGAATCATTGTTTTCCTTGCAGGCTTCGGTCTCGGTTCCTCAAAGGGAATCACCATTGACGTTAAGGTTGACGGCGCAAGCGCTGCCGCGAATGCATCCCCGTCATCAAGCACAACACCGACTCCCACTCCGACCCCGACTCCCACTCCGTCTCAGACACCGGCCGAGTCAACAACCGCCGCTCCGGCATCAAGCGCCGCAGCAGACAAGCCCGTTGACAACTCAAACGCAGGAACACCGTCCGCAATCCCCTCAACTCCGAAGGAGATTGCCGCAAAGTATAACGAAGTTGTCAACGATCTTAAGCAGCAGAAAAACATCACCGTTCACAAGACCGGCTCCGTCACCATGGAATGCACGGACTGCTCCGTTTCTTTCCTCACAAACAAGGTTACGGATCTTCTTAAGTCTTTCATGACCGATACCAATGAGACCATCACCTTCACCGAAGGCAAGGGTACCAACTCAAAGGGCGAGGAAAGAACTGTCAGCTCATATATTGTTCCCGGCGACAGAGAAGCTGCCGTTACCGAAAATGACCTTGCATCCGCAACAGCAGCCGCAGAGGGTTCAGGATATAAGATGACCCTCAAGTTCAAGAGTGAACAGGCAACCTATGACGGTTCAACCGGCCAGAGCACCAACCCCACAAGCCACATGACCGCAATGGATCCGCTCAACCTTGCAACCCTTGAGCTCCCCGCAGGCGCAAAGATCACAAAGGCTGACATGACCTATCCAGGCGCAACAATTGAAGCCACCGTTGACGGAAGCGGAAACCTCACAAAGCTTCACCTTGTTCTTCCTCTTGAGGGAAGCGGCACCGGAAAGCTTGTTGCTGAGCTTTCACTTTCAATCAAGGGTCAGCTTGATGACACCTTTGAAATCACTTATTAATTTCGGTTTAAACGCAAAACAAACCGCTCGGAACAAAAATCCGGGCGGTTTAATTGTTTCTTGACAAAAAGCGACAAATATGGCATAATAACAACAGGTGCCGTGTGAAACGGTAGGCGGTTGCTCCTCAACAGAGGAGGTGATGGCAATGACGGTTACGCTTTTGGAATTGATTGCAATTCTGAGCCTGCTGGTCGCAGTCATCTCTCTTTGCTACGACATTTTTGGCAAAGACAAGTAATCTTACATAAAAAGTAAGAAACACCGCCCACTTTCCGGATGGCGGTGTTTCTCAATAAATAC
>DJPI01000026.1:57860-84966 GCA_002438505.1 Ruminococcaceae bacterium UBA6416
ATCTTGGAGCAACCGCTTACTGCGGCACCTCTTTATCTATATTATACACAGCCGCTTGCGTTTTGTCAAGCGGTTGTTTTTATATTGACAAAATATGACGCACATGGTAAAATAACAACAGGTGCCGTGTGAAACGGTAGGCGGTTGCTCCTCCGCAAGGAGGTGATGGCAATGACAATAACACTCATGGAACTGATTGCAGTTCTTACGTTACTTGTTGACGTCGTCACTGTTTGTTACTTAATTTTTAGCAGCAATCAGAAGTAAGATTTCTTAACATAAACTAAGAAACACCGCCCACTTTCCGGATGGCGGTGTTTCTTTAAATACCATCAAAAGGGAAGAACCGCTTACTGCGGCACCTCTTTATCTATATTATACACAGCCGCTTGCGTTTTGTCAAGCGGTTGTTTTTGTTCAGGCGATTTCAGACGTTCCTCCAAAAATTGTTGCCCTTTTTCGTCATTATCACCAAAAATCAAGGATTTTTTTGTGTGAACAAAATATTAATAAACGGTTGACATCTTGTTGCAAAAAGAGATATAATCAACCTGTATCTTTATATTGTCTGCGCTTGCGCAAATATCTGTTATCTATTATCTATTATTTCTTATCTATTATCTAAACAGGAGTCTCCGCATGTCACAAAACAGTATCTTGCTTGATAAATCATTGCACTTTTCTGCACGCATTGTTAAATTGTGCAGATATCTTTCTGACAAAAGGCGTGACACGGTAATTTCAAAACAGGTTTTTCGCAGCGCAACAAGTATCGGCGCAAATGCAAACGAGGCAATATACGCAGTGAGCAAAGCTGATTTTGTTTCAAAATTGCACATTTCTTTGAAAGAAGCGGCCGAAACCGAATACTGGCTTCGATTGCTTGTTCTTTCTGACTCGATAACTAGCGAGGATGGCGAATCGCTTCTAAAGGATTGTTTGGAGATTAAGAAAATTCTTATTGCAACGCTGAACAAGGTGAAGACGGGAAATTTAGATAAGAGATAATAGATAATAGATAATAGTTATTTCACCCCCCTTAACAATCGGTAACAAAAACCGTTAACATAGAAAACAATTCATTATTATGAAAGGTGGAAAAATAATGAAAAAATTCACACGAGCAGGGAAAAAGGCGCTTTCCGTTTTCCTTGCCGCCCTTATGGTCATGACGGCTTGGGTGTTCGTTGCACCGGAAGCACAGGCACAAAATGCGGGAAGTTATTATGTGAAGATTGTATACAATGTTGCTGATACCCAAGGCTGGAGAACTACAGACGTTAATGATTACACTGGCAAAAGTAGTACCGGTAAGAATAATTCAGGATTTTCAATATTTTACAAAACCAATAATGGTACAGGCACAGACGGTGAGGTTTATTGGAGTATAGGCAAGAATAAAATCACAAGTGGTCAAGCATCCGGAAGCGGTGCCAAGGTTACTAACCCTACATGTCATCTGGGCAATGAAGGAGACGGTGTGGCTACTGCAATAATTCCCGGATTTCCGACTTCATTGTATGCTACGATCGACCATAGTGCATTTGCAGGAACTGATTCAACTATATACTATATTACGGATATACTTGTTGGATCTTCTGAAGGCAACGCCAAAAGTATTTGGAAGGGTAGTATTTATCTTAATAGTAATGTTCATGAATATCATGGAACATTAGATAGTAACTACAATTGGGAGAGTGGGGGCAGTAGCAGTGACCATACAAAGTGTGCTACTTGTGAAACCAAAACAAAAAACTGGGTTTACCCATACCCCAATACAGTTACTTGGGATCCAGCTACCCTCTCTGCAATGACCTGCCCAAAGGGTTCCGAAACAACCACACAAACCGTTAAAGTCACCGCAAAAGACCAGTACGGTGTTAATATGTATGACCCGATGTGGTCAGTAAAAGGTTCCTCCTGTGGAACAACTGGCATTTCAATGTCTACCCAGAATAACAGAAAGGAATCAAGCAAAATTCAGCTTACCAATGCTGCGAACATTGACGGAACAACCGACAGTCAGATCGGAACCGTTACGGCAACATGGGGAAGCGGTCAGACAAAGTCAAAAACTTTCACAATTAACGACACTACCTATACCGCAACATTCACCGGACTCAAAAATAATGACGGAACCGATAAGGAAAATGTGACGGCAGATTACAAACACGGTCATATTCCAACGGACGCAGAGACCGCTTCTGAATATGACGCAGGCGATTATCATTGGACATTTTCCGGCTGGTATCCGTCTACCGGAGCAATTACAACCGACACAACCTATACGGCACAGTATTCAGACAAGTTTGTCCCTGCAGATTTGACCGAGCTTAACAGTCAAATTTCCAGAGCAAACAATGTGAAAAACACTGACCTTTGGAAAACGAGTTCGTACACTCCGGAGTCAATGGCAGCACTTGAAAGCGCACTTACTGCTGCAAACACTACAAAAAACAACAATCCGGGAAGAACTTCGCAGGCCGTGGTTGACGCTACTACAAAGAACCTTAAAGATGCAATAGATGCACTCAAACTTAAATCATATACGGTTAAATTCTATAACGCAGAGGGTCTTATCATCAAAACCCAAGAAGTTGTTGCAGGCCAAGCTGCAACTGCACCGGCAAGCCCGGCAAAGGACGATGATGAAACCTATCACTATTCGTTCGAAGCATGGGACGAGGCTTTCAACGATGTAACATCTAACCTTGATGTTCGTCCGAAATATACGCAGGAAGCGCACATTTGGCAGACCTCAACAACCGTTCCGGCAAACTGCCAGCACGGCGCCGGAATCAAAAAGACCTGCTCGGTCTGCTCGCGTGTTTCACAGTCATATGATGATACCCTCGGTGCACACACCAAGAGTACGCATTATGCAGTCAGCAAGGAAGCAACCTGCACCACTGACGGAACGGGTTACTATTACTGCACCGTTTGCGGAACAAACATGGGTAATGTTACAATCAAGGCCAAAGGCCATGCCTATGACAAGGGAACGGTTACCAAAGCCGCAACCTGCACCGCAACCGGAACAAGAGTTCATAAGTGTAATTCTTGCGGAGACACATACACTGAAACACTTGAAAAAATTCCGCATACATATTCAAAAACCTCAACCGTTGCCGCAACCTGCAAACACAGTGCGTATGACGTTATGAAATGTTCTTGCGGTGATACATATAATAAGTATGTCGGCGGAATTGCGGAGCATGAATTAACATGGACAGTCAAAAACGCAACCTCAGCCTCAAGCGGTTCTGTAACCGGAAAATGTAAAAATTGCGATTATACCTTCACAAAGGAAGTTCCGTTTGACGGACATAATTATGATTTTGACAATCCGACTGTCAAAGCAGCAACCTGCAATGCGGACGGCTCGGTTGTAATTGGTTGCAAAGACACCGGCTGCACAGAAAAAATCACAATCAAGCTCAACAAGACCGGAGTTCATAATTACACAACAAAGTATAACGCTCCGAGCTGCACAAAGGCCGGTTCAATCGTGAACACCTGCTCGGTTTGCAAAACTTCAACAACAGTTGAAACAATCGCCGCTCTCGGTCACAATTACGGCGAAGCAGTTGTCACTGCGGCAACTTGCACAAAGGACGGTAAAATGGTCTATACCTGTGCAAGATGTAATGATGTTAAAACAACAACAATTCCTGCAACCGGCCACAAGGAATATGTTATTGATGCTATTGAAGCAACCTGCAACACCAAAGGCAGAACAGAAGGTAAAAAGTGCGCCGTTTGCGGTGAAGTAATTCTTGCTTCAACAGAAACCGCAAAGAAGGCTCACTCCTTCACCGGCGAAGTTAAAAAAATTAACGCAACCTGCGAAGCTGACGGCGCAAAGCTCACAAAGTGCGCAAACTGTGACGCATGGAAGATTGAAACGATTGCAAAAACAGGTCACGCCTATAAAGATGAAGTTGTTGCTTCAACTTGCACTTCAAAGGGTTACACAAAGCACACCTGCCAAAATTGCGGAAAGGTTTATACCGATAACGAAACCGCAATGATTGAGCATAACTATGTGCTTAACGCAGACCTTTCGCTTGCTCCGTCCTGCGAAGGTCAAGGTGTAAACATTTATGTCTGCTCCGTTTGTAAGTCAAGCAAATCAGAAAAAGTTGACGCAAAAGGTCACTCCTTTGGTGAATGGTCAGAATACATTCCTGCAACCTGCACAAGCAAGGGCGTTGAAATCAAAGCCTGCTCCGTTTGTGGAAAGACCGAGATGAAAGATATCAAAGCTCTCGGCCACGCATACGCAACCGACTTCACCACTGACATCACTGCCACCTGCAAATCCGCCGGTGTCAAATCAAAGCACTGCTCACGCTGTGACGCAAGAACAGATGTAACCGTTATTCCGGCTCTTGCTCACACTTGGGGCGAACCGGTTGTTACTGCCGCCACCTGCACCGCTGACGGCGTAAAGACCTATACCTGCACCACCTGCCCGGACGGAACAACAAAGGCAACAAAGGAAGAAGTTATCCCCAAGCTCGGCCATAACTTTGTTGCCGGAGAACCTGTTGCCGCAACGTGCAAGAGCAGCGGATACACTCCGTACACCTGCGCAAACAAATGCGGTGAAAGCTATAAAGTAATTAACGGTGAAGCGGACAACACCGCTCATAACTGGAAGGTCACAACCTCCAAAAACGGAACAACGCTTACGGTCAAATGGCTTTGTGAAAACTGCGGCGCAACCGGTAACGAAACCATTGATGTTGCCGAGGGTCATAACTATGTGGACGCAACCGTTACAAAGCAGCCGACCTGCACAACAAAAGGCACGGTGACGATTGCCTGCGATAAAAAGCATGACGCAAGCTGCACCTCCGTTGTCACGGCAACGCTTCCGGTCAACCCGGACGCACACAGCAAAATCAAAACAACCGTAACCAACCCGACCTGCACGGAAAACGGCAAGGTGACAACCGTTTGTGAGGCTTGCAATGAGGCCGTATATGCCGAGCAGACAATTCCGGCCAAGGGTCACTCATACACAACTCAGACCGAATATGTTGCTTCAACCTGCAATAAAAAGGGTTACGTCATTTTCAAGTGCGCAAACTGCACCGATACACATAATGCGGAGCTTGAACTCAACCCGGACGCACATAAGTTCACCAAAAAAGCAAACGGCCACCATGACGCAACCTGTACCACCCCGGCGTATGATGAATACGTTTGTGAGCACGGCTGCGGCGAGACGTATAATAAGTATGACGGCAGCAGCACGGTTAAAGCGCACGTTTGGAAATTCACAACCTCCAAAACCGGAACAACATTGACGGTTACCTGCAAGTGTGAAAACTGCGATGCAAGCCACACCCAGACCATTGACGTTGCCGAGGGTCATAACTATGTGGACGCAACCGTTACAAAGCAGCCGACCTGCAAAGAAACGGGCACGGTGACGATTGCCTGCGATAAAAAGCATGACGCAAACTGCACTTCTGTTGTTACGGCAACACTTCCGGTCAACTCAAACGCACACGATAAGCTTAAAACAACCGTCACTCCTGCAACGTGCGAGGCAAACGGAACGGCCACAACAGTTTGCGAAAGCTGCGGAAATACCATTGGCGAAAGCGTAACCATTGCCGAGCTCGGCCATAATTATGTTGGCGGAAAAGAAACCGTCAAAACGGCCACCTGCGAAACAGACGGCGTAAAGACCGTTCAGTGCACACGCTCAGGCTGCTCGCATACAACGGAAGTTACAATTCCCAAGACCGGCCACAGCTGGGACGGCGGAACACTGCACCCGGCTGACTGCACCCACGGCGCGTATACCACTTATAAGTGCTCAAATTGCAATAAGACATATGACGCGGTTGCTGCCGACGCAAAGGCTCTCGGCCACGACTGGAACGATTGGGTAATCATTAACCCGACCAATGATAAGGCCGGCAGCGTAACGCACACCTGTAATAGATGCTCTGAGATCGAGACGGTTGAAATCCCGGCACAGGGACATACGTTTGACGCCACAAAGTACACTGAAACTCCGGCAACCTGCACCAAAAAGGGCAGCAGAACTTATAAGTGCACTGCGCATGAAAACTGCGGCGTTTCGGTCACAGTAGACACCGACCTTGCGCAGCATAGCTATGAGCTTAAATACAGCGAAAAAGCAACCTGCACAAAGGACGGCAAGGTTGTTATGGAATGCTCGGTTTGCGGTAACAGCAAAACGATTGATATTCCAAAATTCGGTCATACATGGAACGAGGGCGAGGTCACAAAAGCCGCCACCTGCACAGAGGAAGGCGTAAAGACCTTCACCTGCTCAACCTGCGGCGAGACGAGAACGGAAAAAATTGCAAAGCTTCAGCATGACTTTGTCCCCGGAGAAGAAGTTCTTCCGACCTGTAAGGACGGCGGAAAGAGCGGATATATTCCGTATACCTGCTCCGGCTGCGATGAAAGCTATGTTAAACTCACTGACAAGAACGCTGAGCATAAGTGGGGCAGTTTTGCAACCGTTCAGGAAGCTAACGAAAGCCGCTGCGGAATTGAAAAGCGCACTTGTTCTGAGTGCGGTGCCGTTGATTACAAATTCACAGACGCCACCGGCGAGCATACTTATAAAGATGAGGTAACCAAAGCCGCCACCTGCACCGAGGAAGGCTCACTCACCCGTCACTGCACAAACCCGAACCATACCGGTGAAAAAGACCAGGTTCTTCCGATTGCCGCTCTCGGCCATGACATGAAAGCCGGAAAACCCGTTGACGCAACCTGTGAACACGAGGGCTACACGGATTATGCCTGCTTAAGAGACAACTGTGACTTTACTTACAGAATCGTAACCGCACCGGAGGCCGGTCACACGGCAAGCGGCTGGACGGTTGTTGTTCCTGCAACCTGCACCACAGAAGGCGTTGAAAAGCAGACCTGTACTGTGTGTGAAGAAATTCTTAATGAAAGAACGATTAAGGCAACAGACCATAGCACTAAAACCGTAACTAAAGACGCCACCTGCCTTGAGCCGTCAATGTCCTATACTTACTGCACAACGTGCAATATGCTTATTGGCGAAGTTACCGTTAGAAACGCTCTTGGCCATAACTTTGTTGAAGATGCAGAACAATATGTTGCACCGACCAACAGCAAAAACGGAAAGAAAGTTCTTGAATGTTCGCGCTGCGGTGAAACAATCACCGTTACAATCCCGGCTGAGGGACACAAGTTTGAACTTGTTTCAAAAGTAGACGCAACCTGCAACAAGACCGGACTTGAAACTTATAAATGTAAGACTCATACCGGAGAAAATGACTGTGGACTTTCATACACAAATGTTATTCCGAAGAAAAAACACACCTATGCAACGAAAGTTGAGACTGAGGCGACCTGCACAACCGGCGGAGAAGGCGCATATTACTGCTTGTATTGCAATGAAATTTTCGGAAAATATTATATTGCCCCCTTCGGCCATGACTTAATAAAGGATGAGGCCGGAAGCAAGGACGCAACCTGCAACAGCGTTGGATATGACACCTACAAGTGTTCACGTGACTGCGGTGAAACCAAGGTTGTTTACAGAAGCACTCTCGGCTCTCACAAGTGGGGCGATTGGGAACTTATCCAAGCGGCTGACGAAACCCACCCCGAAATTAAGGTCAGAAAGTGCTCTGTTTGTAACCTTTATGAGTACAGAACAGAACCGCCGACAGGCGAGCATGATTATGATGAAGGCGTTGTGACCAAAGCGCCGACCTGCACCGAACCGGGCGTTAAGACATTCACCTGCCGCAGAACTCACTGCGCTTGCACACCGGGCAATGAAAAGACATACACCGTTAAAATTGCTCCCACCGGCCATAAGGCAAAGATTGACAAAAAAGACGCAACCTGCGCCGAAGCCGGTTATATCAAAGTTGTCTGCACCGTCTGCAAGAATGAAATCGGCGAGCGCATCACCCTTGAGCAGAAAAAGCATATCTATCAGTCAAAGGTAACTTCTGAGCCGACCTGCTCAAAGGAAGGTGTAAGAACCTATACCTGCGCGCTTTGCAGTGACAGCTATACCGAAACAATCGCAACAATTTCTCATGACTATCAGCAGATGGAAAGAAGAGTTGCTCCGACCTGCACAACAGATGGATTTGATGTTTACGAATGTAAGTATTGCGGCAAGGAAAGCTTTGTCAAGACCGCTGAAAAGCTGGGTCACACCGAAAAAACAATAACAATCGCCGCAACCTGCACAACAAAGGGCTCAAAAACCGTTGTCTGCTCGGTCTGCAACACAATCCTCAAGGAGACTGAGTACACTTCGGCTCTCGGTCATAAGTGGGGCGAGTGGAAGGCTACCGTTCCCGGAACCTGCGCCGTTGAAGGACAGAAAACAAGAGAATGTTCGCGCTGCCATGATACGGAAACCGTCTCCACCGGAACCGGTGAACACGTTTATCCCGCTGAAGGCGTTGTGACGCCTGCAACCTGCACGGCTGACGGATTCACAACCTACACCTGCACGGTTTGCAAGAAGCATTCCGTCATCAAGGATTACACGCCGAAGCTCGGCCATAAGTATTCTGCCGATTACAAGATTATTGTTCAACCGACCTGCCATTCAACCGGAGCAAAGGCTCATTACTGCGTCAGATGCGGCGCGTTTGAGGCTGAACATGACCACAGTTATGTTCCCCTTCCGAGGCTTGCGCACACCTATGGCGAATGGGTGGTTGAAACCGAGCCGACCTGTGACACAAACGGCGTTAAGAAACGCACCTGCACCGGCTGCACCGATAAGGACGAAGGACACACCCAGACAGAGCTTATCGGAAAGATAGGCCATAACTATGGCGAATGGGAAATCACAAAGAAGGCAACCTGCGTTGAGGAAGGTTCGCAGAGAAGATACTGCGACCGCTGCAAGACCTGGGAAGTTCAGGCAACGCCTAAGGGCGGCCACAACCGCGTTGCGGATTATGCCGTTGAAGCAACCTGCACCGCACCCGGAAAGACCGCCGGTTCACATTGCTCAATTTGCGGTTATGTCTTTGTTGCTCAGCAGGAGGTTCCAATGAAGGAGCACATGGATCTCAACGGAGACGGAAGATGCGAGGGCTGCGGAAAAACAATGTATTCTCCGAGCGGAAAAACCGACAGCTGCCTCTGCCACGGCACAGGCTTCAGAGCTCTCATCTATAAGTTCGTTCTGATAATCTGGAAAATCTTCAAGATTAACAAGAACTGCGTCTGCGGAGCAGAACATTATTAATATCGGCAAAGTAAGCCATCAAAAAAGCCCCGATCGGATCATCCGGTCGGGGTTTTCTTCAACGGGCGGAAGTCTGTATTTTCGTCATTTTCCGCAGCGAAAACAAGATTTGTCATTTTGACTATAAATTATTTGTTAATTTTTACGTCACAATTACATAAAATTTATTGACTTTTGCTTAAAAATCGCTTATTATAACTATGTATCATAGGATAGGTTTATAGTGTGAATTTTTCCATTCAGTTTTCTGCTTCGCATCGGTCAGGAAAACGGAGCAGCTTACCCGTTAATCGGCTGTTAAAAGGTCCGTTGATATAGACATATCTTGCGTTCCCCTCGGGGTGTGTGGGAACGAGCTCACTTTTCAAAGGAGGAATTTCTTGATGAAGAAGTTTTTAAGAACAGGAAAAAAGACCCTCTCCGTTTTTTTGGCGGTTCTGATGGCGTTCACTGCGCTTGTGATTGCCGCGCCGCAGTCTGCGGATGCGGTTGATGACCATACCCATAACTTTATTGAGGGTGAAACGGTTCTCCCAACCTGCACAACAAGCGGTTACACCGTTTGGAACTGTGACTATCCGGGCTGCGATGAATTCTATAAAGTATATAACAAAGACCCCAATGGTCACGATTGGGGCTTTTGGACGGTTGAAACGCCGTCAACCAATACCTCAGACGGCGTTATGAAGCGCACCTGCAGGACCGAAGGCTGCGGTGCAGAGGAAACCGCAACGATTAAGGCCGGAGGCCACAGCTTTGAAGGCGCCGTTGGAGAGGTTATTCTTGCTCCGACCTGCCACGGCAAGGGCATGACAAAATACACCTGCACCGCTCATACCGGCGAGAACGCCTGCGGCGTTTCAATCGAGGTTGAAACCGCAGAAACTCCGCACACTCTGCGCACGGCTATTACTTATCCGGAATGCAAGCGCACCTTTAAAGAGGACGGAACATATGAGGACTCTTTCAAAGACGGTGAAGTGAAGGTTTATTGCATCAATGACGGCTGCGGATACGTTGATGACAGCGCAACAGTACCCCTTGAGATTAAAGAGCACAACTGGGGCGAGTTTCAGACCTTGACGGAAGCAACCTGCGGCAAGACCGGAAGAAAGGTCAGATACTGTAAAAACTGCGGTGCGGCCGATTATGGTGAAATTCCGGCAACGGATAAGCATGAATTTGTTGCTTCAAAGGTTGTTGAACCCACCTGTACCGAAAGAGGATATACAATTTATGTGTGCAAAGGCTGCGGTGCTGCCATCCAGGATGACTTTAAAAAAGAGCTTGGCCATAAGCTTGACGCCGGAAAACCCGTCGCGGCAACCTGCACAACTCCCGGCGGAATTCTTTACACCTGCACTCGCGTTTTCAAAACCGAAAAGCTTATTGACGGAGAAATAGTTGAGGTTGAGGTTCACTGCGGATACACAAAGTTTGTTGAGGATGAAAATCAGCCCGCATTCGGCCACAAGTTCTCCGATTGGAAGTATGTTACTCATCCGAGCGACAGTGATGCCTATGCAAAATGGCGCGAATGCATGAACGCCGGTTGCACCTATTCCGAATATGAAACCGGCGCAGGCGAGGATCACGAGATCAAGGGCGTTAATGCTTATTATCAGGTCAACTATTATAACGAGTGGGTAACCGATAAGTTTGAAACCATTGAAACTAATAAACTCACTGTTAAGCCGACCGTAACATATACCCGTCTTGCAGACAGTTTTAAGACCGTTAAGCTCGCTTCAATCTATGTTCTCAAGAACACCGAGGCGTTTTATCCCGTTAAAACGAATCCGAAGCGCGACAAGACCAGAGAATGCGGTTCCTATCCCTTTGAGGGCTGGACTGAGCTGAAGAGCCAGAAGGCTTATGAAAAAGCGATTGTTGACGAGAGCGGTAAGGTTCAGAACCCTGTTCCCGATGGAATTATTGCAGACACTTCAAAAATCACAAAGAACACTGACCTTTATGCGTTTTTCAGATGCAAAGATGCATATTATGAAGTGACATTCTTCAACAGAGGCGAGCAGTACACAATTCCCGAGCTCATTCTTCACGGCCACAATGCGGAATATCCGTTCGTTAACCCGACATATACCGATGACGGATATTATAACTATGAGTTCACCGGCTGGAGCTATGATATCTCGCACATATATGACGATCACCTTGGCGTCAATGCCGAGTATAATATCACTCCGAAAGAGTATACCCTTGTTTATTATGACTGGGACGGAACAAAGCTCGGACAGGAAACAATAACCTATGGCGGAGAAGCTCAGAATGTTCCGGTCGTTAAGGGCAGAGCGGAAGATAACACATATATCTATGCTTTCCTTAACACCTGGACGCTTCAAAACGGTCAGGAGGTTGACCTCAAAAACTTCACCGGAATCACAAGAGGAACCGAGGAAGGAACGGAAATTCCCGTCTTTGCAAAGTATGCTCAGAGGAAAAAGGTATACATCATCAATTTTGGCGTCAATGATCCGTTCGGTATCCCTCTCGGCGGAGCAACCGTTAAGATAACCGACAGCAAAGGTCAGCTTGTTGCAACCGCAACAACGGATGAGGACGGCAACGCAAGCGTGAGTGTCAATTACAGCAGCGTATACGGACTCACAATCGTCAGAGGTAACTACTGGATTGAGGGCACGTTCACCCTTGACCCATTCAACCCCGGAACAATCAGAGCAACAAAGCTCGCCGGGCAGAACAACACCTATCAGATTCTTGTTCAGCTTAACAACAATACCGATAACCCGGACAGTCCGGAGGACAGACAGTGCAAATGTATCTGCCACACTTTCCTCGGCGGTGCCTGGATTACTCTTATGAACCTCCTTTACAGAGTGTTCAAAATCAAACACGTCTGCTGCTCCGATATGTTTGTTGTTCACGGAGACAAGCTCATCTATAAAAGCTAAGTAGGCTAATTAAGTTAAAAGAGGGCTGCGCAGAATGCGACAGCCCTCCGGCTTTTCCCGGCGTATGAAAAAGGAATTCGGTGTTTATACCTGCGTTTGGAAAAAGCTACAAATACATCAAAAATGTATTATTTTTTATACTTTGTTTTGATTGTGTTCACCAAAACATTAACAGACGGTGATATTATTCTCATGATATAAAAACTGTTAAAGGAGAAAGATTTATGAAATTTGACATCAAAAAGATTCTTGAAATTATTAATATGCTCATGGGACTGTTCAAGTCACTCATTGCAAGCAAGAAAGACCCCGCTGAAGAATTTGAAAACTGATTGTTTAAAGCTGCCTTGAAAAGGCGGCTTTTTTGAAAGGTATTATATGATTAGAAAGGCTAACGAAAACGACATTGGCCGCATTGCGGAAATCTATGATGAAATTCACTCTGAGGAAGAGGCCGGGAGGATAACAACGGGCTGGCTCAGCGGAATATATCCTGTCAGAGCAACGGCTGAGGCTGCACTTGAAAGAGATGACCTTTTTGTTTTTGAAGAGGACAAAAGAGTGCTCGCCTCTGCAATCATCAACCGCAGCCAGGTTGATGTTTATAAAGACGGAAAATGGCTTTTTCCTGCGCCGGACAGCGGCGTAATGGTGCTTCACACGCTGACCGTTTCGCCAAAGGCGGGAAAGCGCGGAATCGGAAGGGCTCTTGTTGCCTTTTATGAGGATTATGCGCGGAAAAACGGCTGCACCGTTTTGCGCATGGACACGAACGAAAGAAACGCCGTTGCGCGCGCATTTTATAAAAAGCTCGGCTTCCGTGAAGCCGGAGTTGTTCCCTGTGTTTTTAACGGCATGCCAAACGTGAAACTGGTTCTCCTTGAAAAAAAGACCGCCGAATCTTAAAGACCGGCGGTCAAACTGATTTTTGAACTTATTTGATTTGCGCGATTTTGTGTTTCTTCACCATAAACACGCGCTTTGCAAACGGAAAAAGGAATTCGTCATTCACTGAATCGGTGTAAAAATCATCAATAACGCCGTTCGGAAAGGCCTCGCGGAAGCAGGGAATTTTGCCCTCGCGGAAGCAGGCTTTTTTAACTTCTCCCGTTTTGATGTCAAAGTCGGTTGCAATGAGATGCTTGACACCGATGCGCTTGCAAATATCGTGCATCATGAACTCCGGCGAGGCAGTGATAATAACGTCATCCTCGCGGTGAACATGGGCATAAAACGGTTTTATCTGTTTTTCGTGCCTGTCCCAGAAGTCCTTGACAAGCGGCATCAGGTCAACATTGTTTTTTGCAAAAAAATCCGTGATTTTTGCGGCGTAATTTTTCATGAAATCATCAAAGGTGATGGCGCCTTTTTGATATTTGAGCATTGCTTTGGCAATTCCGGGAATGAACTTCAAAATGCCCAAATCCTGTTTGAGATAAGCAAGGATGAATTCAACCGAGCTTTCGCCATCATAAATTGTTCCGTCAAAATCATATACGTTCATAAAGGTACCTCCGGTTGGTTGTTTGCTGAAAGAATCGGTTTGCAGGTGCTTAATCAGCTTTCGGTGTTGAGCTTCAGGTATTCGTCTTTAACGAGGCCGATTTTTTTGAACAAAAGGTGGAAAAGGATTGAAAGAACCGCCGGGGCAGCAACGTGCATAAGAATGATGAGAAGAACGGTTTTTGCCGCGCCGAAGCTTTCGCTCATTGCGCTGAAGGCGCCGAACTGGCCAACAAGGCCGCTTGTTCCCATTCCGGCGCCGGTCGGCGTGTTTGTCATCTTGAAAACGCAGGTTGAAACCGGGCCGAGGATCGCTCCGGCGAGGGTGGGCGCAAGAAGGATTTGCGGACGCTTCATAATGTTTCCGAATTGAAGCATACTTGTTCCGAGTCCCTGTGAAAGCAGGCCGCCAACGCCGTTCGCTTTGTAACTTGTTACGGCAAAGCCGATCATCTGAGCCGCGCAGCCGACTGCCGCCGCTCCTGCGGCTATTCCGTCAATTCCGAGCATGATGCACAGCGCCGCGGAGCTGATTGGAGCCGTGAGCGCAAGGCCGACAAGGGTTGAAACGGCAATTCCCATCGGGAACGGATGAAGCAAGGTTGCGGCGTTTATGACCGAGCCGAGCCACGTCATAAACTCTGAAAGATAAGAGCCGACAAACATTCCGACAACTGAGCCGGAAACGATTGTAACAATCGGGGTGATAACGATGTCGATTTTTGTTTTTCCGGCAACGAGGGAACCGATTTCATTCGCGGCCGTTGCGGCAACAAAGGCTCCAACGGGGCCTCCGACCGAGTAGCCGTATGCGCCGACGGCGATGCAGGAAAAAACAACAAGCGGCTTTGACTTGAGCCCGTGCGCAATGGCCGCGCCGATTGCACCGCCGACAACGGGTGAGGAGGCCGAAAGAACCTCAGTGAATTTTGAAAGGAACTCAAGGTGCGGAATTTTTGAAAACTGGCTGATGATGAGGCCGACAATGAGCGAGGAAAAAAGGCCGAGCGCCATTGCGCTCATTGCGTCAACAAAGTATCTTTTGAAGTATTTTTTCACGATTTTCATTATTTATCAGTCCTTATAAGCAGGAAAGCCTGCGTGATTGTATTATTATAGACTATGCGCAGGAATAAATCAAGTGCGCTTTGCTTCCGGCGTTTGCTCTCTTGATTAATCGGCATAACTTAGCTATAATTAAAGAAACGGTGATATAATAATTAATAAGCTATTTATATTGCTGTGTTTATACGGAGGAAAAAATGGATAGAATTCGTCGTTTTATGTATGGGAGATACGGCACAGATCAGCTCGGCTTTGCGCTGCTTATTCTCGGCTGTCTGGTCAGCTTTGTGATTTCACTTTTCGGCTTCAGGAGTTCAAACGGCCGGTTGCTGCTTGTTTTCAAGGCTGTTGCCATGATACCGTATATTGTTTTTCTTTTGCGTGTTTTTTCAAAAAACATTCAAAAGCGCAGAGATGAAAACGAAAAGTTCTTAAGGCTGTGGGCTCCGTTTTCTGCTTTCTTTTCAAAAAAAGCGTCTCAATTCAGAGACAAGGAGCATAAGTATTACAACTGCCCGGGCTGCTCGCGCACTCTGCGCGTTCCCAAGGGCAAGGGGAAAATTGAAATTTCCTGTCCGCACTGCGGGCGGAAGTTCAAAAAAAGAACGTGAGGTTAAAAATGAAGAATATTTTAGTCACCGGAGGAGCCGGCTTTATCGGCTCGAATTTCATCTATTATCAGCTTGAAAAACATCCCGAACGCCGCATAGTCTGTCTTGATAAGCTCACATATGCCGGGAACCTTGAAACGCTTGAAACGGCGCTTAAAGAGCCGAATTTCCGTTTTGTCAGGGGCGACATCACCGACAGGGACGCCGTCAGTGCACTTTTCAGGGAGGAAAAATTTGACGCCGTTGTCAATTTTGCCGCCGAGTCGCACGTTGACCGCTCGATTGAAGAACCGGAGGTTTTTCTTAAGACCAACATTCTCGGCACTCAGGTTTTGCTTGACGAATGCAGAAAAGGGGGCATCCGCTTCCACCAGGTTTCGACCGATGAGGTTTACGGCGATCTTCCGCTGGACAGACCCGACCTCTTTTTCACCGAGGAAACGCCGATTCACACCTCTTCTCCGTATTCCGCAAGCAAGGCGGGCGCGGATCTGCTTGTTTTGGCATATTTCAGAACATACGGTGCAAAGGTTACAATAAGCCGCTGTTCAAACAACTACGGCCCCTATCATTTTCCGGAAAAGCTGATTCCATTGATGATTGCGAATGCGCTTGAGGGGAAGGAGCTTCCCGTCTACGGCGAGGGTAAGAATGTCCGCGACTGGCTTTATGTTAAAGACCACTGCAAGGCCATTGACCTCATTCTTGAAAACGGCGGACTCGGTGAGGTTTACAACATCGGCGGCCACAACGAGAGAACAAACCTTGAGGTTGTGAAAACCGTTTTGAAAATTCTTGGCAAGAGCGAGAGCCTGATAAAGTTTGTTAAAGACCGTCCCGGTCACGATATGCGCTATGCGATTGACCCGACAAAGATTAAAAATGAGCTTGGGTGGTATCCGGAAACGACCTTTGAGGACGGAATCAGGAAAACCGTTAAATGGTATCTTGAAAACCGCCAGTGGTGGGAGAACATCATCAACGGCGATTATGTGAAGTATTACGAAAGAATGTATAAAGACAGATAAAAAGCTTTATTGAAACAAAAAAGCCCTCGGCTCAATGAGTCTGAGGGCTTTTCGCTTGCGAAAGTGGGGACTTAAGATTAAAACCTATTCTTCTTGTTGCGATTGTTGAGCATTTTAAGAACCTTTCCAAGGTATAATGCACAACCGTAGCCGCAACCTGCAACTGTTCCGAGTCCGACTATTGTTCCGAGCATAACCGACGCCTCCTTTTGTGTTATTTTGTTCGGCCGAGGGGGTGTGAAGAAGTCTCGGCCTTGCAACAATAACAATCTATCACATTAAATTTCAAAAATCAACCCAAAAGGAGCGGACGGTATCCCAAAGGGAACAAACGGCAAAAAGTGTGCTTGACCGCAAAAAAAGCACCCCGGACATAATGCTGTCGGGGTGCAGTGCTTTTAAGCTGCAAGGTTTGTTTTTACTGCTTTGCGCCGTTGTCAAACATTTCAAGCGCCTTGACGGAAACGGCAAAGCAGTCTGCAAGGCCGGTTTCGTTCATGTTGTCATAGGTATCGCGGCGGGTGTGGTAGTAATCCTCAAGCTTGTGGTTGAGGCCGGTAACGCCGGTTGCGCGGAAGCCTGCCTGAGCAAAGGCTGCGGAATCGGTTGCGCCGCCGAGCGGGGGAACCATGCCCTTTGTGCAGTGAACGCCAATCTCATTTGCCGCTTCCATAAAGAGGTCTGAAACATCCTTATCCGCCGCAACGGTTGCGTTGAGGTCGCGGTAGTTAACCATGAGATACTTCGGGTCGTGAATGGTGTCATATGAGAAGATGAAGGTCGGAACATCATCAAACTCACCCTTATGCTTTTCGCACCAGGCTTTTGCGCCGCGCAGACCGGCTTCTTCGCTTCCGGTGAGAACAACTCCGAGCTCGGTGTTCTCAAGCTCGATGCCCTCATCCTTGAGGAACTTGAGAACGCTGATACCCATATAGCAGCCGGAAAGGTTATCGTTTGCGCCGTCAACAACGCGGCGATAGTTGACCATGAAGTAAAGCCCGATAATGAACGGAACAAAGATAAGACCCCAAAGAGCGGCTTTTGCAAGCGGATCGGATGTGCTTATCTGGCTGAAGCCGAGGCCGTTTCTTGAAACGGAAATGATTGAAAGAACAAGGTAATAGAGAGCGCCGAGGCCGCAGATGATTGCGTGACCCTCAAAGCCGACTCCGCCGAGCTTATAGTTGACGGGCCATTCCCAGGCTGCGTCCGGGTGACCGTTGAAGATGACTCTTCTTTTTGTTTCACCGGTGCATTTTTTGATTGCGGTGACGTTGTGGCCGGTCTTTTCTTTAAAGAACGGGTCAACAACCTTTTTGTAAGTTCCGAACTCAAGCAGCGCAAGGCCGAGGCCGGCAACGATGAGAACGATTGAAATAATCGGGCAGAAGAAGAAAAGAACAACCGCCGCAAGAACAAAGGTCAAAGTGAAGAACAGCCAGCCGTAAAACGCGCCGGGATTCTCCTTGAAGGATTCAACGTCCGCTCTGTCGCAGCCGCAGTCCTCTTTAAGAACCTTGGCCATGTATTCACAGGCCTGCTTTTCACCCTCTGAGCCGGGGCTGCGCTTTTCAAAGGTCTTGATGATGTGGGTAATCTCTTTGACCATATAGGACGCAGCGTCCTTCTTTTTGCCGATGATTTTTGAAAAATCCATAAAATCTCTCCTTTTGTATAAAAATTTACTGTGATATATTACCACAAATCTTTTTTGGGTTCAAGCCTTTAAAACTCAATTCCGCATTTTTTACAGTTTTTAAGATGTTCTTCATAGGTTGAAGCATAGTAGTAATTCCAATCCTTGTCAGTAACAAAGTAAAAATAATCCGTTTTTTCCGGATTCAGTGCGGCGTTGATTGCGTCCGCGCCGGGGTTGCAGATTGCACCAACGGGAAGACCGCTCACCTTGTATGTGTTGTAATACTCCGAAAAGCGCGCCTTGTAGCCCTCAACATACGGCGAAACAAGAATATTTTCGTTAACATAATTGATTGTGACATCACACTGGAGCTTTCCGTAGTCCGGGCTTTCAATTCTGTTGTGGAGAACGGAGGAGACCTTTCCCATCTCCTTAACGTCACCGGCTTCAGCCTGAATGATTGAAGCGAGGGTGATTATCTCATCCATGGAGTAGCCGAGCTTTTTCGCTTTTTTCTTCATCTCATCCGTCAGCTTGCTTTGTGCGTTTTTCAAAAAGCGAGAGATTGCGCTTTCGGCGCTTTCGCCTTTGTAGAACTCATATGTGTCGGGAAAAATATAGCCCTCAAGCAGGAAGGCGCGTTTGTCCTTGTTTTCCATATCGCTGAGAAAGCCGAACTTTTCGGCGAGCTCTTCACTTTGAGCGGCCTTCATGAAATCGGCAACGGAGCAGACCTTGTTCTTTTGAAGCTTTTCCGCAATTTCAAGCGCCGTGTATCCTTCAGGAAAGGTCAGCGTGACCGTCAAGGATTCGGTTGAGCTTTCGGTTGTTGTTTGAACGGGTTCACTCAGCCGTTCTTCTTTTGCGCAGCCGAAAAGAACAAGAAAAAGAAAAAGAGCAAACAGAGTGATAAATATTTTTTTCATGCAATACCTCCGATAAAAGTCGAAATTTGTCGCTTTTAGTATAGCACAGACAAAGAAAAAACAAAAGGGAACGGCTGAAAATTAAGAAAAAATTGATTCTTTTGCCCCTCTTTCGCTGTTTTCGTAATAAAAGAAGCGGTATTTTCAAAAAAGCACTTGAAAAACGGGCTGTTTTGGTATAAAATAAACGCGTAATTTTTATATTCGGAGGAAAACTAAATGGTATCAGCAGGCGATTTCAGAAACGGCGTTACTTTTGAAATGGAAGGTAACGTCCTTCAGATTATTGAATTTCAGCACGTTAAACCCGGAAAGGGTGCTGCCTTTGTTCGCGCAAAGGTCAGAAACGTAATCACCGGCTCCGTTGTTGAGCGCACTTTCAACCCGAACGACAAGTTCCCGACCGCTTTTGTTGAAAGAAAGGATATGGAATATTCCTATAATGACGGCGGCCTTTATTACTTCATGGATCCTGAAAGCTATGAGCTTATCCCCATCAATGAAAGCGACCTTCCGGACAGCTTCAAGTTTGTTAAGGAAAACATGACCTGCAAAATTCTTTCATATAAGGGCAATGTTTTCGGTGTTGAACCGCCGAACTTTGTTGAACTTCAGGTCACAAAGACCGATCCCGGCTTCAAGGGCGATACCGCAACCAACACAACAAAGCCCGCAACGCTTGAAACCGGAGCCGAGGTTAAGGTTCCCCTTTTCATTGATGAGGGTGAAATGATCCAGATTGACACAAGAACAGGCGAATATCTCGGCCGAGCATAATTTTTGGCCGAAGAAGCAAAGGATGTCTGTTTAAAAACTTAATATTGAAAGGAATGAACACTATGTCAGTTTCAGAAAAAGTTGCATATCTTAGAGGTCTTATTGAAGGCCTTGACCTTGATGAAAACAGCAAGGAAGCAAAGCTTTTTTCCGCCATTGTTGACGCTCTTGATGATGTTGCATCGGATATGAGCGACCTTGAAGAGGATCTTGCCGATCTCAACGACTATGTTGAAGAGCTTGACGAGGATCTCGGCGATGTTGAAGAATTCGTCTATGACGATGACTGCTGCTGTGATGATGACGATTGCGATTGCTGCTGCGATGACGATGACAACTGCATCGAAGTTACATGTCCGGCCTGCAACGAGGAAATCTGCGTTGACATTGACGATATCGATGATGACGGACACGTTGAGTGCCCCTGCTGCGGCGAAACCCTTGAGTTTGAAATTGAGGAAGACGATGATGACGAGGACGCAGGAGACGACGAATAATTAACGATCAGGACTGCACCGGCGTTTTCCGGTGCAGTTTTTTGATGGAATTTTTCTGAACTTTGGGGGATGAACTTAGCCGAATGAGCATTCGGCTGATTTTAAGAAAAGAGGGATAAATCATGAAAAAGCTTTGTTTATTGATGGCGATACTGCTGGCATTGGCGCTGCCGCTTTCCGGCTGCGCGGCCACTGAGGCCGACACAGGAAAGAACATTTCTGTTTTTGATGAGTTCGAGGCGGACGCGAACGAGGATTATTTATTTTCCGATACCGGCGAGAGTGAAATAACGGTTAACAAAGCAAATTCCGCAGACACAAAAAGTGAGGCTGTAACCACTCAAACAACAGCCGAAACAACAGAGAAGAAAACAACGGCGCAAACAACTTCACCGGTATCAACAACCGCGAAGCCGTCAGCCGCGAAAAAGCAAACCGCGGAAGCAAGAGAAATAACGTCCGATTCAAAAGCGGAAAAAACAACAGAGAAGAAAACGACCAAACAAGCCGAAACAACAAAGAAAGAGAAGGAAACAACGGCTCAAACCGCCGGTCAGGATGACCAAAGCGACATGGTCTGGATTCCGAACAGCGGTTCAAAGTATCACAGAAGCGCTTCATGCAGCGGAATGAAAAATCCGAGCCATGTTTCCCTGAGTACGGCAAAGGCGAGGGGATACACGCCCTGCAAAAAATGCTATAAATAAAACTTCACCCCGGAAAGCCAAGCGGCTTTTCGGGGTGAAAAATTTTGAATTATTCAATAGGAAGATTGAAGCAGTGCATCTGAAGGTTCGTTTGGAGCCTGAGCGGCTCGGCGGCTTTGAAAGCCGTTCCGGCGGCAAAAAGCTGGTTCTGGAGCCTTACTCCGGCAAGAAGGCCGATATTGCACTGCGAAACGTGCTTTTTAATGCTTTCAATTTTTGTTTCCTCAAACTCGGTGATGTCAACAAGTGTGTTGGGCTTGTCGGTGTAATAGAAGCCAACGCCCTTGACCTTCCAGGCATCGTCTCTGAGCTTTCCGTCAACAAATTCGGGATAGAAGTCGCATTCGCTGTCCATACAGGCATATTTGACGGCGGTGCCGACCTTGATGTGGTCGGAATGGCATTCATTGACAAGCAGGGGATCGGGTGTGAGAACATAATCCGGCTGAACTCTTCTGATAACCTTCATGATTGCAACGGAAAGCTCGTCAACCGTGGCTCTTGTTTTGTCTGCAAAGCCGAGGAAACCGGCGTTTTTCATTCCGAGATATTCCTGAGCGGCCTTTGCTTCCTTCTGTCTGATTGTTTCAACCTCATTTTCCCTTCCGATGTAATCGGGGTTTGCATATCTGTCATCAAGAACGGTCAGCTCCCAAACCTCAACGCCGAGGGAGATGAGCCAGGCGATGGTTCCGCCGGCGCCTATCTGGTTATCATCCGGGTGGGGCTGAACAAAAAGAACGCGCTTTGCTTTTGAAAGATCGGGCGGTGCGCAGAGAGGATCAGCGGCAACATTAGAAAGTCCGCCGAGTGCTGCGGCTTCAATGTTGAATTTTATGGATCTGTTCCTTTTTTTGAACATGTCAATGATTTTGCTCATTTTATATCGTCCCTTTCTGAATCAATGCAGTTAACTGCACAATCTTCTGAACAATATAATATATCAAATTGCGCTTTGAGTCAACTCGAAAGACGAAAAAACCGTTTCAATTCTTTTTTCGCAGCAGTCGGGCGAATAAACCCAGCGGTCGATGTAATCCGAGTCAATAAAGTATTCCGGCGGCTCGTTCGGATATTGTGCGTCAAACGAATCAACAATTATAAGCTTGACTTTCATCCGTTCGGGAATGAGGTTTTTGATGTATACACTTGCGTGCTGACCGGGAACAACGCCCGGAACATACTCCGCAAGACCGGCAAGGTTCGGCCGCAGCTCAACAAAAATTCCGTACCGCTCAACGGAGCGAACAATTCCCGGAACGGTTTCTCCGGCCTTGAAAAGGTTTGCGTTCTCCTCCCATGTTCCGAGAAGCTCCTTGTAGCTGAGCGTTATCCGGCCGGTTTCGTCAATGCTTTTGACAACGGCTTTGATTTTCTGGCCGGCATTAAAGCGTGCGGAAGGATGCGGAATTCTTGAAACGGAGATGCTGTCAATCGGCATGAGGGCGGAAATTCCGGCTCCGATGTCTGCAAAAACCCCGAACGATTCCATGTGAGTGACAACCGCGTCAATAATGCAGCCGGGAGTGAGCTTTGAAATGTATTCCTCCATGCATTCCTTTTGAACGGCGCGGCGGCTGAGAAGGGCATAGACCTCGCCGTTTTCGTCCTTTTGAAAAGACGTGATTTTGAAAACAACGGGCTTGTTGACTCTTGAAATTATTGCAATATCACGAACGGAGCCGTCCTCAATTCCGAGTGCGCCTTCCTCGCGCGGAATAATGCCTTTCATTGCGCCGAGGTCAACGTGGAGGTTGTGTTCCTTGTCACACATTACGGCGCGAGCCTCAAGGATTTTTCCGCTCATATAGGCCTCCCTGAGTGCGGCTCTTGAGGAGAGGGCATCTTTGTTTTCCGCCGTGTTCATAAGATAGTTTTCCGTGTAGTATTTTCTCATTGCTTTTTTCCTTTCTTCTCTTTTTCAGAGAGCACATACATTCTTTTAATTTATATGCACTATTTTTTAATTTTATCGGTTTCATGATTGATATTTTTGACTGTTGTTGCTATAATATATTGATATGTTTTGTCGGAGGAAACAGAAAATGGATGTTCGTGTTGGTGATGTGCTTGTGATGAAAAAGAAGCACCCTTGCGGAAACTCCGAGTTTTCCGTGCTGCGCTCCGGAATGGATTTCAAACTCCGCTGCCTCGGCTGCGGAAGGGAATTCATGATTCCGCGCCCAAAGGCTGAAAAAAACATCAAAAAAATCCTTCGTGAAAACGGGGAGGAAAACAATGCTTGAAAAGCTTGGCGCCATTGAGGCGCGCTTTGATGAAATTTCGCGGCTGCTTTGCAGCGGTGACGTTGTGAACGACAGAAAAAAATACAGTGCTCTGATGAAAGAGCATAAAACCCTCTCTCCGATTGTTGAAAAGTTTTGCGAATTCAAAAAAAACGAGAACGCAATTTCCGAGGCCGCAGAGTTGATTGAAACCGAAGGCGAGGACAGAGAGCTTTTGAAAATGGCTCAGCAGGAGCTTGAAACCCTGCGCGCAGAGAAGGAAAGGATTCTTGAAGAGCTCCGGATTTTGCTTCTTCCGCGCGATGAAAACGATTCAAAAAATGTTATTGTTGAAATCCGCGGCGGAGCCGGGGGCGAGGAATCCGCTCTCTTTGCGAATGTTCTGTTCAGGATGTATTCGATGTATGCCGAAAAAAAAGGCTTTAAAATTGAGGTCATGAGCCTTAATTCCACCGAGCTTGGCGGAATTAAGGAAATTAGCTTCCTTGTCAAAGGCGAGGGTGCATATTCTCGCTTTAAGTTTGAAAGCGGTGTTCACCGCGTTCAGCGCGTTCCGGAGACCGAGTCCGGCGGAAGAATTCACACCTCAACCGCGACCGTTGCCGTTTTGCCGGAGGCAGAGGACGTTGACGTTGAAATTAATCCGGCGGATTTGCAGATTGACACCTTCCGCTCCGGCGGAGCAGGCGGCCAGCACATTAACAAAACCGAATCCGCAATCAGAATCACTCACCTTCCGACCGGCATTGTTGCCGAATGTCAGGACGAGCGCAGCCAGCACAAAAACCGTGAAAAGGCAATGCGTGTTCTGCGTTCACGCATCCTTGAGGCCGAGCGAAAAAAGCAGCAGTCCTCAATCGCCGATGAGCGCAAAAGCCAGGTTGGAACGGGTGACAGAAGCGAGAGGATACGAACCTATAACTATCCGCAAGGGCGCGTTTCAGACCACAGGATAGGTCTTACAATATATAAGCTTGAGCAGTTTCTCAACGGAGATATGGACGAGGTGATTGACGCGCTCATCACCGCAGACACCGCAAAAAAGCTGTCTCAGCAGGAAGATATTTGATTATACCTTTGGAAAGTGCTTAAAAATGAAAACAGAAGTTATAAAAGTTAAGGACAAAAGCGACCCCGGCGTTGAAAAAGCCGCCGAGCTTTTGAAAAAGGGCGAGGTTGTTGCAATCCCGACGGAAACCGTATACGGCCTTGCGGCAAACGCTTTTGATGAAAAAGCGGTTGAAAAAATTTTTCTTGCAAAGGGGCGTCCGTCAGACAATCCTTTAATAGTTCACATCAGCGAGCTTTCACAGTGGGCGATGCTTGTTGAAAGTATTCCGGAAAACGCGCTCGCGCTTGCAAAGGCGTTCTGGCCGGGACCTTTAACAATCATTCTCAAAAAAAGCAGTCTTATTCCAATGCGCACAAGCGGAGGACTTGAAACCGTTGGAATCCGTATGCCGCTTCATCCGATTGCACGCGCAGTAATCAGCGTCGCAGGCGTTCCGCTTGCCGCTCCGTCCGCCAACAATTCAGGAAAGCCGAGCACAACAACGGCCGAGCACTGCCTTCATGACCTTGACGGAAAAATTCCGCTCATCATTGACTCCGGTGAGTGCTCCGTGGGCGTTGAGTCAACGGTTATTACGCTTGTTCCGGAGGTTCCGCGGGTTCTGCGTCCGGGCGGAATTTCCGTTGAAATGCTCACCCGGGTTCTTGGTGAGGTTGAGGTTGATGACGCCGTTCTCAACAAGCTTGCAGACGGCGCGGTTGCCGCTTCGCCGGGAATGAAATATAAGCATTATTCACCGGAAGCAAAGGTCAGCATTGTTAAAGGAAGCTTTGAAAAATTCAAAAGCTTTGTTGAATCGCAGAACGAAAAAAATGTTCTTGCCCTTGTTTTTGAGGGCGAGGGAGAAAGGCTTTCCGTTCCCTTCATTGAATACGGAAAGGAAAATGACGGCTCTTCACAGGCGCGGAAGATTTTTTCGGCTCTTCGCCGCGTTGATGAAACGGGCGCAAAGTTTGTTTATGCGCGCTTTCCAGAAAAGGACGGGGTCGGCCTTGCCGTTTTCAACCGCCTCATCCGCGCCGCGGCCTTTAACATAATTGAGCTTTGAGGTGGAAGAATGAAAGTGTTCGGTCTCACCGGGAAAACCGGCGCGGGGAAAAGCACCGTTGCCGCTCTGCTTTCAAAAAAAGGTTTTTTTGTGATTGACGGCGATGCTGTTGCGCGGAAAGTGACGGAAAAGGGCTCGCCGGTGCTTGAAAGTCTTGCCGGGCGTTTCGGCCGTGATATCCTTTTTCCGGACGGAACGCTTGACCGCAAGAAGCTTGCTTCAAGGGCGTTCGCCTCAAAGGAAGCAACAAAAAAGCTCTGTGAGCTGACTCACCCGGAAATTCACCGCCTTTTTCTTGAAGAGATTAAAAGAGGCGAAAAAGAGGGCTTTGAGCGCTGTCTCATTGACGCGGCGGCTCTTCTTGAAAGTCCGTCAAAAAAGCTGTGTGAAAAAATTATTGTTGTTTTTTGTCCGGAAGAGATCCGGCTTGAGCGCATTTTAAAGCGCGATAACATCACAAAAAAACAGGCCTTGCAGCGTATCAAAGCGCAAAAGGAGGACGGCTTTTATCTTTCTCAGGCGGATATCATAATCAATAACTATCCCCCGTATGATATTGAAAAGGAAATTGAAAAAATTATGAAAGGGGGAGCCGTTTGAAAAAGAAGAAAAGCAAGTGGGGGAAAATTCTTGCCCTGATTGTTCTCATTCCCGCGGTTATATGTGTCGTTTTTGCGTTGTATAATCATGCTAACCGCTCTTTGCAAAAGACATTATATCCGCTTAAATACGAAAAAATTGTCACAACCTACTGTCGAAAATACAAACTTGAAAAATCTTTTGTTTTCGCGGTGATAAAATGCGAGAGCAGCTTTGACAGCAACGCGGTATCCTCTGCCGGAGCAATGGGGCTTATGCAGATTATGCCTGACACTTTCACATGGCTCAAAACCAAAACCGGCGAAACTCTCTCCGAGGAAAAGCTTTTTGACCCGGAGGTCTCCGTTCGTTACGGCTGCCTTTTATATTCCATGTTCATTGAGCAGTTCGGCTCAGAGGAGGAGGCGGTCGCCGCCTATCACGCAGGGCCGAACAATGTCAAAAAGTGGCTCAAGGACGAAAGATATTCAAAGGACGGAAAAACTCTTATTGATATTCCGTTTTCATCAACAAAGGCCTATGTCAAAAACGTGATGAAAACCAAGGATATATATGAAAAGCTTTATTTTGATTAAAACACAAACCGGAAAGGCGAGGTGCTCTTTCCGAATTTAAAAAGGAGGATTTGTATGAGTGAAGAAAGAACCGAACTTGATGCTTTGAAGGACGGACTTTTTCTCAAAAACAAACATTTTTCGCTTTGCCGCAGTGAGGACGAGGTGAAAATGGCCGATGAGTTCTGTGAGGGCTATAAAGCCTTTTTGAACACGGCAAAGACGGAAAGAGAATGCAACGCCTGGATTATTGCCGAGGCCGAAAAGCGCGGCTTTGTTCCCTTTGATGAGAGCAAAAAGTATGAACCGGGCGAAAAGGTCTATCTCAACAACAGAGGAAAGGCTGTTATCCTTGCTGTTATCGGCAAAAAGGGCGTGTCCGAGGGCGCAAAAATTGTTGCTTCACACATTGACTCGCCGCGCCTTGACCTCAAGCCCACGCCGCTTTATGAGGACAGCGAAATTGCATATTTCAAAACGCATTATTACGGCGGACTGAGAAAATATCAGTGGACGGCGATTCCGCTTTCACTCCACGGCGTTTTTGTCAGACGTGACGGAACAAAGGTCACCGTTTCCCTCGGAGAAAAGGAGGGCGAGCCGAAGTTTGTCATCACCGACCTTCTTCCCCACCTTGCAAA
>DJPI01000033.1 GCA_002438505.1 Ruminococcaceae bacterium UBA6416
TTACCGTTATATGAATAAGACACAAGCGGCTGTGAGCCCACCTTTACACTGAGACGGTTGCCCCATGTGTTATAGGTATAGTTATACTTGAATCCGTTGTGGGTAACAGAAGTGACGGCGTTGTTGGCATCATAGGTATAAACCAGTTCCTTTCCGTTTTCTTTCACACGGTAGGTTGCGGTGTTTCCGTTTGAATGATAGGTGTACCACTCGCCATCACCGTTTGATTTTGTGCATGAAGACAGTTTGCCGTCAGTTGTGTATACATATGTTGTTGTTACACCGTCACAAGTTGAGGTTGAAAGGCGTTCATCGCCGTCATAGACTTCAGTTGTTGTATTCCCGTCAACAACACTGACGCATTGACTCAACTTCCACGCACTTGTGTATGAATAGGTATAGCTTGAGCCATCCTCATACTGTTCGGTGTGAATAACGCTGCTGTCGTTAGTACCGTCACCGTTGGCATCGTAGTAATAATATGTATACCTATCCCCGATTCCGTCAGACCTGAGAGATGAAACGAGGTTATCAAAACCATCATAAGTATAAGTATAAACATGACCGTCCTCATCAGTGTAGGTGAGAATGCGTCCGTTATCGTCATAAGTATAGGAGTCATCTGCGGCCTGAGAATCATCTGTGGTGTTTTCGTTGATGTCATAGACATCGCTCGTTTTATAAAGCCCCAAAGATTCAAACTGTGCTTGATTGACATTTTTATAGTAGACTGCAACAAATCTGATCTTTACCGGCGTGAGGGTTTTGTCTGCGTTTGAAAGGTCAAACGAGGAAAGAAAATACTGGCTCCCGTTGTAACAGGTGCTGAAATTTTCAATAGCCTTCCAGGAATTAACCGTGGTTCCATCGCTCTTTTGGTAAAACAGCATTGCATGGAAGCCATAGCGTCGTCCGCTTTTAATCGGTGCAGAATTGGCATTTGCCCATGCGGTAAAGACATATTTATCACTCTGTTTTGCGTTTTTAAGACTGACTTCCTGCAAAACAGCCTTGTCAACAGTCGATTCGCCGATGATTTTCATGTTTCCGTTTTCAACCTTATCAGCTGCGGTCAAATGATAGCCAAGCCAGCTTTCCGGTTTTGAATTTGAATCAACATAGTCAAAGGCGTTGTTTTCAAGCATATTGTACTGACCGGGGGTTGAACCTTCCTCAAGCTGAACCGCATCAAAATATGCGGTGCCTGTACCGTTGCGAACAAGCAGCCACACAATAACTCTTGTTGCATCAGCCGGAACAGTGAATTTGACAAAAACGCGCTCCCAGCCGTTGTTAACATTTGAATCCGTTTTTTGAAGGTTTTCGGTGAACACTCTTGTATTACCATTCGGTGCAACAAGCTTCACCATAAGGGCGGCGCCGCATCCCCTGCTTGATGAAGCAACAGAGCTTCTTGTTATTCCGGACGTTTTGATATATGCCGATGCGGTATATGATTTTCCTTGTTGAACCTTTCCATCGCTTGTATAGAATGTCTGATATGCACCCGCGCCACCAGCTTTTGAAAGGGAGTTAACCGTCACTTTAAGCGCTTTGCTTCCAACATATGCCTCATCTTCAACACAATCTGCGCTATAGCTGCAGCCGGAATCATCGATATAGCTTCCCTGCCAATCTGTCATGCTTTCAATGTTATGATTTTTAAACAAATTAGCTGTGCTTTTTCCGAGGGCGCCAACTCGCGTAACTTCCCCTCTTCTTGAAGACGCGCTTTCATTCACTTCATCATTATAATCATAGTGAACTGCACCAAGATCTTCTCCACTAACGGTTTCAGCTCTTGTTGAGATAATTTGCGCATATTCATCAAAAGTGTGCGTTGTTAGCACATCATCATTATTTCCAAATATACCATCGGCACCTGCCGTTCTAAGTGTAACGGTACTATATGTCCGAGTGAAAGAAATCTTTTGCCCTTGTTCAGTATTTTTAATTTCCGTCACAGATTCAATTCTTTTGCTGCCGGGCTCATAGGTAAAGCTCAGACTATAACCGTCAGCATTGGCGATTGAAACAATTCGTCCGTTGCTGTCATTGGTAATTGTTGCCTCAAGAGCATTGTTTCTTTTAATTTGAACAATATTACCGGAAGTGATGTATTCAACCTTATCAGCAACAGTTGAGTTATCAGATTTAAGCTGCATAATTGTTTTCACTGAGTCAGAGGAAGTAACTTTTATACAATATCCGTCAGCATCAATGTATTTGACGGAACCGTCCGTCTCATCTTGGCGGCTGAACAAAACCTTTTCAGGTTCATCGGCCGTTTTCTGAACTTTTTTAACAAGCCCATTTGCATCATATGAATACTTAATTGAAGGATCGTCTTTCCAAGCATCAAATTCTGTTCCGAATTTAATCACAGAATCGGTTGTTTTGGTTGTCTGAACCTTAGTCCAACCAGCAGAATTCTCTGTTATATTTGACAAAGTTCTGCTTTCGCTGTCATACGTTCCGTTCAGAACTACAAAATTGCCTGTGCCATCGAAAAAGAGACTTGGATGCAAATAAAAATTTCCCGAATTCTTCTGAACCCACAAGCCAGACAGGTCTGTTTCATCTGCTCCTTCGGCAATGCTTATACTATTATAAGTACTGTTAACCTGATACGGTTCAGTTTCACCCAAAGTTGACACTTCATCTCTTGTAAAAACAAGATTTCCAGTAAGGTTGTTAATATATACCTGCCCTGCATTTCCAAGATCAAATTGTGAATATGAAAAACTTTCATCAACACCACAGGTTCCAATATATTTTAGTAGATATATCGGTGTTTCTGAAGCTTTTTCTAAAATGGCCTTACCTGCATCATTTGTTTTTATTGCGATACCGTTATATGTGTTGCCATCAGACCTGTTAAGCATAGCTGTAACATCGAATGAAGCTATGTCACCACTTTTTGAAACATTTGCGTAGTCTATTATCGTGGATGACATACCGGGCATTGTGTTCCAAGTTATTCCGCCTTCTGGAACACTTCCAGTTATCCCGTAAGCTGAAAGTCTCATACTATTTGTACATGAACTTACAGGCAAATTAATCTCCGCAGAAATCATTCTATACGTTTGGTTCTCAAAATTGTTGCTCAAAAAACCGATAATTGTATGTGCTGTTCCATAAATTGAATCACCGCTGCTTACACAAACGGTTTCGTAATTATCATAGTTCGTTGAAGGAGTTCTGCTTGAAACAAATGTTGCATCAATTTCATTATTAGTTATATCATATGTTGTAGGGTCAACTGTCACAGGAAAACTGCGCGCCTTGTTTTTGAGCCAGCTTTCATTAACAGAAAGTTTCACTCGAAGAGTTCCGCTTTCACAGCTTATGATATTTAATTCAAGTTCCTCACTTGTTTCGCCCAAATTATCAAACATAACCGGAGCCGAAATAACATACTCTGTGCTGCCATCATTTTTCAGTAAAATTGTTTTTTCATCTTTTTGTTCTGCTGTTAAGCGGCCAATATTGTATTTAATAATATATTCAGCGCTTGCGTTTTTGTTTTTAAGAATCAGATTTTCTTTAAGCTTACCTGTAGAGATTTCAAATCTCAAATCCACATGGGGAAAAAGATTCTTATATTCTGCCGAACTTTTAAGTTTGTCAAGAAAAGTAAATTTTTCGTCCTCATTTTTCTTAATATTTTTATTATCGATTCTCAGTTTACTTTCCTTTGAGCCTTCATAGCCCCAGGAAATATTAAATTTCTTGTTATCTATAAATACTGTCCTATCTTCTTTTGCCTGAACTGCCAGTCCGGTAATCACTTTACCGGCGGTTGTTGAATAATAATCACTTCCGATATTGTTATCAGCATCGTGGAAAGAAAGAGTATTGTCACAATCAACCCATTCTCCATCGTCAGACCGGTAATGAACCGGTATCTGATATTCAGCTGCAATAAAAGTTCCATCTGAAAGAATGAAATGCTTTGTGTTCTCATCTCGTTTTGAAATGTCCTCACCAACTATTCTAACTTCTTTCTCTTCTTTTTTTGCCAATATCTCCAGCAATGCATTTTCATCAGCTTCAATTTCGCTTTCGCTCAATGCGCCAACGGGCCATATCTGTATCACAATAACGATACACAATATAAGTACCAGCATTTTTTTCAATATTTTCATATATTTATCCTTTCTTCAGAATATTAATTGAACATATTTTTTATTCTTCAATTATAATTTTGATTTCATAGCCGTTTTCCCATTTTATACAAAAATTAAAATGGTGAATGGTGTATAAACAAACAATGATTTACAAGTTACAATTACATTTTATATTAAATATTACGGCTTGTCAAGTGCAAATATATTTTTAACCATTTGAGTGCATCTGCGTTGTAAATGGGCGTGTCTATTTACAACGCAGATATTTGTTGTTTGCCCGCTTAAACCGCCGCAAATCAAAATAATATTGTCGTTGGTGAACTTAAACTAGGCTCTGGCACTCAATGCTCTGAGCAGTCTGAGCAGCATATCGCCAAAGTTAATTTTGCGTATTTCGACCGGCGAAACAATATTATAGTTTGCAATGCTCTTTCCGTCAATTTCAAAGTCAAGAGTGCCGAGCACCTGACCTTTTTCAACCGGAGCCTCAACGCTAAGAGCAAGGTTGATTTTCGGCTGAATTTTGGACCCTGTTCCCGTTTCAAGAGTCATTGGAAGAACCTTTTCAACCTGCGGCGCAACGGAGGATTCAATTCCTTTAATAACCGTCACATCCGTAATAAGGCTGCTGTCAAACTTTGGTGTTACGGTTTCATAGTTTGCAAAGCCCCAGTTGAGCAGCGCTTTTGCGCCCTCAAAACGGTCAGTGCTGTTTTCCGCGCCGAGGATGACGGCAACAAGATGAAGGTCTTTGCGCATTGCGCTCGCACTGATACAATGTCCGGCTTTTGATGTTGTTCCGGTTTTAAGTCCGGTTGTACCTTTATAAAAACGGACAAGTTTGTTTGTGTTAACAAGTTCGGTTGCGCCGGAACGCAGCGAATCCATCCAAACGGTTGTGTAATTCTGAATACGTTCATGGCTGAGAAGTTCACGTGACATGAGTGCAATGTCATATGCACTTGTCAGATGATTTTTGGTGTCATCATCAAGTCCGGTGCAGTTTTCAAAATTTGTATCATTCATTCCAAGCTCTTCGGCTTTTTCATTCATGAGCTTGACAAAGCCCTCCTCGCTTCCGGCAATATGCTCGGCAAGAGCGGTGCAGGCATCGTTGGCGCTTGCGATTGCCGAGGCGCGCAAAAGCTCATCAACAGTCATTGTTTCGCCCTCTTTGAGCCAGATTTGTGAGCCGCCTTTTCCGGCCGCGGCGGTGCTTGCAGTAACTTTGTCCTCGAGGGAGAGCTTTCCGCTGTCGATTTTTTCTATTACAAGAAGAAGCGTCATAATTTTTGTGACCGATGCCGGATACAGTTTTTCATGCTCGTTTTTTTCAAGCAGCAGTTTTCCGTTTGAAGTGTCCATCAGAACATAGCTTTTGGCTTTGACATTAAGCTTTTCCTCATCGTTTTCTGAAAAAACAGGAAAGCATGCAACCGCTCCTACCGTCAGTATACAAAGCAAAAATGAAAATAATTTCTTCACAGTATCATCTCCTCACAATTATATATGACCGCCAAAAGAAAATTAAAACAAAATATTGAAAACCGCAGCCGTTTGATTTATAATATTTTGAAAACCGTTTATGAATCATTTTTGCGAGGTTAACCATGAAAGTATTTTTTTATACGCTCGGCTGCAAGGTCAATCAATATGAAAGTCAGTCTTTGAGCGAGCTTCTCAATAAATTCGGTTATGAAACAGTCGGAAAGGATGAAAACGCAGACGTATATGTTATTAACTCCTGCACCGTTACGGCCGAATCGGACAGAAAAACCCGTCAGGCCGTGCGCCGCTTTAAAAGGAATAACCCGGACGCCGTCGTTGTTTTGACCGGCTGTATGCCGCAAGCTTATCCAAAAGACGCCGAGACTCTTGTTCAGGCGGATATTGTTATCGGCAACAAAAGCAATGCAGATTTACCGGAAATTCTTGAAAATTTCTTCAGAAACAGACAAAGAGCTGTGCTGACCTCTCAGCACGAAAAAAGTGAGTCTTTCTCTTCGTGTTCAATTTCATCTTTCGATGAACGGACAAGGGCATATGTTAAAATTCAGGACGGCTGCAACCGCTTTTGTTCATACTGCATTATACCCGTTGCGCGAGGACGTGTGCGCTCAAAGCCTCTTCCGGAACTTCAAGCGGAACTTGAAACGCTTTCAGCGGCCGGTTACAAAGAAGTTGTTCTTGTTGGAATCAACCTTTCGGCCTACGGTCAGGATCTCAATGAAAAATTCTGCGATGCCGTTGAGCTTGCCTGCTCCATTGACGGAATCGAAAGGGTCAGGCTCGGTTCGCTTGAGCCGGATCACCTGACAGATGAGGTTGTTGAAAGGCTTTCAAAATGCAGGAAGCTTTGTCCGCAATTTCATATTTCGCTCCAAAGCGGATGCAACAAAACTCTTAAAAGCATGAACAGGCATTATACAGCTGATGAATACCGCTCGCTTTGCAACAGTTTGCGCACTCATTTTAATGACTGCACACTCACAACAGATGTCATGGTCGGCTTCTGCGGCGAAAGTGATGAAGATTTTGAAGAAAGTCTGAGGTTTGTTAAAGAAATCGGGTTTGAAAAGGTTCACGTTTTTCCTTACTCCGTAAGGATAGGAACAAAGGCGGAAAAAATGGACGGCCATCTTCCGAAAGCCATCAAGGAAACAAGAGCGGCAATCATGATTTCAGAGTGCGAAAAAATGCGGGATAGCTTTTTGAAGTCGCAAATAGGCAAGACTGTTAATGTCCTTTTTGAAAGCAAGGAAAAAGACGGAATGGTTCTTGGTCATACCGCCAACTACACTCCGGTAAAGGTTCACGGCGGTCATGAGCTTTGCGGAAAATTTTCAAGCGTAAAAATCACCGGCACAGACAATGACTGCTGCACCGGTGAAATAATAATCAATGATTAACTTTTAAGCACAAATATCGGGCTTGTTTGTTCACGCGAACAGCCCGGTATTTTTTTTGAAAAAAGTGAAAAATTATCCGTGCATTCGCACTCAAGGTTATAAACGGCTTTTGCGGTTTTTTCAAGCTTGTCAGCGTCCGCTTTTTTGGCAATAACCGGAAGACCAATATTGCGCTCTCTTAAAATTTCAAAGCCTTTGTTGCTTGCAGCAAGTATTTTAATATACGGCGGACACCCCTTCGCCATATCTTTCGGTATCTTTAAAAAACATGAAAGCACAGCACGTCTGACCGCGGCTTCGGTAATGCACTTTACCTTGACAAGCTTGATTAATTCAGGCACCGTCTGAGCTGTGCGTGAAGCAGAATAAAGGCGCTGAGCCAGTCCGTTTTCATTGAAGATATATTTTTTCATCTCATCGAGCGTCATTCGTCGCAAAACAGCCAAAACGGCGCGGTCTGCGTTTTCAAAAGAGCAAGGGAATAGTCCGTTTTGCTCCTCACAAGAAAGCAGCGAAAACATTTCCGGCGGCAAATAGTTTTTCATTGCCCCAGTGTTAGCAAGCGCTCTCAGCGCACTTGCACTCGCAATATTGCTTAACAGAGGAACGCAATCATTATGACCTGCACCTTTCCTTTTGACGGCCAAAAGGTCAAACTCAGCTGAGAGTTTTTCTCTTTGACGGATGTATTCAACGGCAAGAGTGTTATTGGGCGCGGACAAAATTTCAGCTGCCGCTTTTCCGAATTCCTTTTCAATGCTTTTTTGAAGCGCGGACGGATATGTATTACCCAAAGAAACGAGAGTACGCACCGACTGAGAAATTGATGGCGAATTAACGGCAAGGGCTGTTTTTTCAAGCAGAGATATGTCATCAATTTCACATCCGAAAGAGAGAAAATCAATCCCAAGTGCAGAGAGAACAGTGATGCCCCCTTTTGCAAAATTTTCAGCGCCGGAGCACGCCCAAGGAGTCGGAATTTCAACAACAAGATCCGCCCCGGACAGAACGGCAGCCTTTGCGCGAACAAACTTATCGGCACAAGCGCAGTCACCACGCTGAACAAAGTTACCACTCATTGCGCAGACAATGTGTGTCGCTCCGCATTTCCGCGTTTGCTCAAGATGATAGATATGGCCATTGTGAAACGGATTATATTCGCTGATTATTCCCGCAAGCTTCATATTCTCTCCTCCTGCTTGATTATTTTAAATTAGAGACTTCTACTTGTCAAGACCGAAAGCCGCAAAAAAAGCCGCCGAAAATTCCGGCAGCCTTTTTTGATGTCAGTTTGACTTCGGAACGAATGATTCGCAGTCAACACACTGACAAACCTTCGGGTCGGTTTCATGAGTTCCGATTGAAACCTGGTCAAGGGTGCAGTAATTCTCAGAATGACAATGATGGGCACACTTTTCAACAGTGCAGCCGATGGACTTGTTTGCATCACAACAATTCATTGTTTTAACCACCTTTGAATAAAATGAAGCCCGAACAGCCGAAAACGTGCTGTTCGGGCTCTGTTTTATTCTTTGCGGAAAGAACAAAAATATTCATTACTTCATCCAGTTGCCGATGTTTTTAAAATTCTTATAAATCTTATCAAAAACGCCAACAAAGTTTTTAATAAGGTTCTTGATCATCTTGACAAATTTCTGCCACATTGAATCCTTAAGATCGGAAATGTTTTCAACAAAATAATTTGCAAGCATCGGAACAAGCTCATTAAGACTGCCGCAGAAAAGGCCGTCAACTATTGAAACAAGATAATGTTTATCCTCATTGTCAAGCATTGAGTTTGAATTGATATTGGCCTTGATGTTTCCGACAACAGCCGGATTGTTTCCGTTTTTACCAACAAGGTTGAGATAAATGATAACATAGAGGAAAAGTTCCGTTGTGTCAACCGAGTTTGCAAATCTGCGTGACGGCGGAGTAACAAACTGAAGCTTTGAAGTGTCTGCAGGATTATTGTTGTTAAAAATCAGGTTCAGAAGTCCCTTAAATGTCTTGAGCTCATCTTCCTGAATAAGACCGCTGGAAATTTTAACATTAAAGAGTGCCTTTATCGGTTCATACAGAAAAATGGCATATGTTCTTGAAAACGCCCAAATCACGTCAAGGAGATAATTTACGGGGCCGTACTTCATTACGGAACTGATAATTGAGCTCAAGAGAATTCTTGAAACGTACTTGGCATCATAAATATCTCTGTCCGGAACCGGGAAATCTTCAAAGTTAACGCCGAGAGTATAAAGCAACGGCTTATAATTAAGTCTCGGAGAATTGCACCAGTTCTTCTGAATAAGTTCTTTAAGACCGCTCTTTTCGGCAATGGTATCATAGAACAAATTGACGTTCTCCTCATTGTCCTCAACAAGCGGAATGTCAAAACCGATGTTCTGATCGGTATAATTTGTAAAAAGGAGATGGCCGATGATGTTGCAAATTTTTGTTGCATTCTCCTCAGTGTAAAGCTTGTTGCCCTCGCAATATTTATTGAATATCTTTTTGAGGCAGAAATTTAGATTGCCGCAAGCAAGAGCCATATCATTATAAATTGTGTCAATCTTCAAAGTTTTTCCGCAGTCCGGGCAGATTTTATTGGACACGGCATCAGCCTTGAAAGCCTTTTTGCAGTTTGTGCAGTAAGGATCTCCGCTTGCCGGAAGCTTAGTCCAAAGGAGTTTCTCATCGCTGTTATAGAGAAAATCAATCGAAAGTCCGAACATATAGACGTTTGAAGCAGTGCCGCTTGTAACAAGTTTTTCAATGTCATACTGACCTTCAGGTGTTTTGCAGTCATCGGGAATGTCACCATTGAAATTATAATTTTCAAGCGCCTTTTTGAAGTCAGTCTCATTGATTGTATCTGTAACAAGTTCGGACAGGTCAAAGTTAAAGTTCATTTTATCGCTGTCGTCATCAGCAAAAGCACCAATGCTCAAAGACGAAACAAGAAGTGTGAGCGATAAAATCAAGCAAAGAATTTTTTTCATACGTACAACTCCTTTTTAAAGATAGTGGGTTTATCTTTGTTCATAAATAGTTTAACATTTTACAGAGTTTTTGTCAACAATTATTATTGATGACAAAAGATTTTTTCTGTGTTTTTCCTCTGATATTATTGCAAGCGTTAAAAAAAGATGATAAAATGTGAATATCACCGATTGAAGAACGGAATTAACCTTCTTTGCCGGTGTCATCATAATGAAAGGAGCGTCAGCTTATGAAAATTATCACAATCAGCCGTGAATTCGGCTCAGGCGGAAGAGAGGTCGGAAAAAGACTTGCCGATGAACTCGGTGTTGCTTATTACGACCGAGAGATTATTACGGCTGTTGCCAAAAACAGTGAGCTTAATGAGGGCTATGTTGAAAAAATTCTTGAAACAGGTATTCCAAGATCATTCCCCTTCTCCTTTGGGCGTTCCTTTGCGTTCTCTGATGTTGCTCAACAGAATTACACAAAAGCCCTCGTTGCTCAGCAAAGCTTTATTATTCAGCTTGCGCACAAAGGTGAAGATTTTGTAATCGTCGGCCGCAGCGCAGATGTTATACTCAGCGAATACTCACCGTTTAATATTTTTGTTCACGCCGATATGTATTCAAAAATTGACCGCTGCATTGACCGCGCACCGGAGGACGAGGAGCTCACAAGACGTGAGTATGAAAGAAGAATTAAGCAGATTGACTCTGCGCGCGCAAGACACCGCGCTCTGCTTTCCGACTCCCCGTGGGGAAAAATGGAAAGCTATCATCTTTGCATCAACACCACTGGCAAGGAGATCAAAGCCCTTGTTCCCGGGATTGCGGCGTATGCAAAAGCCTGGTTCGGTTGAGTTTTTCCGGCGGTTATCCGCCGGCTTTTTTTATTACTGAATTGTAATGGAAAGATTGCGCAATATGTGCTAAAATACCTGCGAGGTGTTACTAATGAACATTTTTCTTCTTGAAGATGATGAAGCAATCGGCATAGGACTTAAATATTCCCTTGAGAACGAAGAGTATGCAATCACCCTCGCACGTTCAGTAAAGCAGGCTGAACGCATTATTGAAAATCAAACTTTCTCGCTGTATATTCTGGACATTAATCTTCCGGACGGAAGCGGATATGACATTTGCCGCAGAGTTAAGGAAAAGGGTGATTTTCCCGTTATTTTTCTCACCGCCTATGATGACGAGGTCAATGTTGTTATGGGGCTTGATATCGGCGCCGATGATTATATTACAAAGCCGTTTCGCGTGCGTGAGCTTGTTGCAAGAATCAAAAGTGTTCTGCGCCGCTGCGGCAAGGACAAAACGGAATCGGTTGTGAAGCTCGGCAATGTCAGCGTCAACCTTAACGAGGCAAGAGTGACAAAGGACGGCGAGGATGTTATTCTGACCGCAATGGAATACAGGCTGCTTTTGACTTTTCTCAATAACCGCGGAAGAATCCTTTCAAGGAACAGGCTTCTTGAGGAGATTTGGGACGTTGACGGTGATTTTGTTAACGACAACACTCTGACGGTCTATATTAAACGTCTGCGTGATAAAATTGAAAGGGATCCTGCTTGTCCGTCCATCATCAAAACCGTTCGAGGGCTGGGATATGTGATTGAAAATGAACGATAAAAGTTTAAAAATAACACTTGGTGCGGTTTTTGCATTGACTCTGCTTTTTTCTGCGCTTTGTTTTTATTATGGTGTTATACCCGGATTTTTGTGTCTTGCCTGCGGCATTGCAGTTACCGCTGCGTATACAATGTACACAAAAAAGCGATTCAAAAATATTGAGGAACTCAACGAATACCTTTCCGCTGTCTGCGCGGGGAAACTTGACCTTGACCTTCCGGATAACAGTGAGGGTGAGCTTTCAATTCTCAAAAACAATCTTTACAAAATAATCGCTATGCTGCGCTTTCAAAACGAGAAACTCGCCAATGATAAAAATTACCTTGCCGATTCAATGACTGATATATCTCATCAGCTCAAAACGCCGCTGACCTCAATGATGGTCATGAGTGATATTCTTAAAGACGAGCAGTCGGCGGAAAAGCGCAAAGATTTTGTTGACATAATTCAAACACAGCTTGAAAAAATGCGTTGGCTCATTCAAAATCTTTTGAAGCTTTCAAAGTTTGATGCCGGAACCGTTGAAATCAGAAGTGATGTTCTCTCTGCGGATACAATACTTGAGGAAAGCGTCAAGCCGTTTTTGGTGAACTTTGACCTGCGCGAGATTAGTTTTTCAAAATTCGGAAATGATTTCTCCTTTAGAGGAGATGAGGGCTGGATAACCGAAGCGATTGCGAATATCATCAAAAATGATCTCGAGCACACTCCCTGCGGCGGCAGTATTTCTGTCCGCTTCAAAAGCACCTCGCTTTTCGGAATGATCGAGATAACAGACAACGGCTGCGGAATGGATGAGGAGGATCGCAAGCATATTTTTGAGCGTTTCTACCGCGGAAAGAATTCCTCGCCCGAAAGCGTTGGAATCGGCTTGGCTTTGACGAAAGCTATAATTGAACGCCATAACGGAAAAATTGAAGTGTTAAGCGAGCTTGACAAAGGAACAACATTTAAAATCAGCCTTCCGCTCAGTCTTTGAAAAATTACTTAATTGTAATCCGATTGTCACCGAGAAGTAAGGTTGATGAGATATTATATAAGCAACGAGCACGGAACAAACGGTGTTTCGTTGCTTATTTTCATATGAATGGAGCAATCAAAATGAAAATTCTTGAAATCAAAAATCTTTGCAAAACCTACGGAAACGGCGACACTGCTGTTAAAGCGCTTGATAATGTTTCCTTCTCCGTTGAAAAGGGTGAGTTTGTTGCAATTATCGGACCGTCCGGTTCCGGAAAGTCCACGCTTCTCCATATTCTCGGCGGAGTTGATGTTCCGACAAGCGGAAGCGTTGTCATTGACGGCACTGACATTTCAAAGCTTGACGAAACCGCACTTGCAATCTTCCGCCGCAGACAGATCGGACTTATCTATCAGTTTTACAACCTAATTCCAATTCTCACCGTTGAGGAAAACATGACTCTCCCCCTTCTGCTTGACGGAAAGAAGCCGGATAAAACAGTTGTAAAAGAACTGACGGAAACACTTGGCCTTTCAAAAAGACTCAGCTTCCTGCCCAATCAGCTTTCCGGCGGACAGCAGCAGAGAGTTTCAATCGGCCGTGCGCTTATCAATAACCCGGCGCTTATGCTTGCTGACGAACCGACCGGTAACCTTGACAGCAAAAACAGCCACGAAATTATCTCGCTTTTCCGCCGCTTCAACCGCGAACACGGCCAGACTGTTATTATCATCACTCATGATGAGAGCATTGCTCTTTCGGCGGACAGAACAATAGCAATCGTTGACGGAAAGATTGTTAAGGACGGGGTGAACGGCTGATGAATATCGTTAAAAAACTGACACTGCGCCATCTTAAAGAAAACAAAAGCCGCTCCGTTGTGACAACGCTCGGAATCTGCGTCTCCGTTGCAATGATAACCGCCGTTTTTGTTGCCGCGTTTTCACTGATGAATCTTCTCGGAAACCTGAGCGTCATTCAAAACGGCAACTGGCACGCAGCGGCCGAGATGGGTCTTCAGACCTTTGAAAAGCTTAGAGAAGATGAACGTATTGATAAAATTGGAATTGCAACTGAAAACAGCTGGGGCTTCATTTTGAACGATGAAGGACAGGCCAAAAAGGATTTTATAATTACAAACGCCGACAAAGAGCTTATGAATATGTTTGTTCAGTGCAAATTTGAAGGCAGACTTCCTGAAAACGACAGCGAAGCCATGATTAACTGCGATTTACTTGAGAAGTACTTTCCCGGTATCGGACTCGGCGGAAAAATCACTCTTGCCGTTCCGGATAACGGCTCGGATGACGAAGAACTGAGCTTCAAAGGCAACAAAACCGTTTCATATACTGTTGTTGGCATAATGAACAATAATCAGCCGACCGGTTTCATCACTTTCGCTGCAAACTCAGGCATTGCAAAAGCACTCAACAGTAGCAGAGCTTCAGTCTATTTCACACTCAAAAAGCTTGATTATAACAGTATTAATGTTATCAACGCTCTTGACAAGGAGTATAAACTGACAACGGAAACTTCAAGCCTTGGAATAAATAAAGATCTTCTCACTTCCAAATTTGCGCTTTCCAAGGACAGCTTTGCTCTGACCACTCTAATGCCCCTTTGCGCGGTTTGTCTTGTCATAATCATCATTGCTTCCGTCATGCTCATTTATAACGCCTTCGGAATGTCGCTTTCGGAAAGAGTGCGTTATCTCGGTATGCTTGCAAGCGTTGGTGCAACCAAAAAGCAAAAAAGAGCGTCGGTATACTTTGAAGGTTTGATTCTTGGCGCTATAGGAATTCCGGTCGGTATTGTTGCCGGTTTTGTCGGAATTGCAATCACACTTTACCTCGTTGGAGACAAAATTATTTCATCCGGACTTTTATCCGATTCCGCAAAGGATGCCGGACTCAAATTCACGGCAACGGTTAATCCGCTTGTAATTGTTTTGATTATTCTTTTCAGCGCGCTCACAATCTTCATTTCACTGTATATTCCGGCAAGAAAGGCTTCAAAAATCACGCCGATTGACGCAATCAGACAAAAGGATGACTTCAAGCTCAAAGCAAGGAAAATTCGTTCCTCAAAACTTATCCGCAAAGTTTTCGGCTATGAGGGCGAGCTTGCCAATAAGAGCCTCAAACGTAACCGCCGCAAAACAAACATAATTACCGCTTCAATCGCTCTTTCGGTTGTTCTTTTCCTCTGCGTCAATTATTTTTGCCAGATGCTTGTTCAGTCAAACGACTACGCCATGGATGTTCCTTATGACATTGTTGTTGGCGTCTCCGTTAAAAACAGAGAGAATCTTGAAAAAGAACTCGCCGAAATTAATGAAATTGATGATTATTATAATTTCAGCTCAAATTACTTGAGATATACTGAAGAAAACAAAAAATCTCCGTTTGTTGACGTCGGAAATTATACCACGCAATATAAAAACTTAGTTAAGAACATAGTCCATGTTTATCTGACAGCAGTTGATGATGACGCCTTCAATCGCCTTTGCAAGGATAACAAACTGAATCCGGATGATTATTACAATCAGAAAAGCCTGAAATGTGTCCTCATGGATGACTTGAGAAGAACCAACGGAAACTCCGCAATATTTAATTCATCAATAATAGGCAAAACCTGCACGGAAGATTTTAATGAATTTGTCAAAGGCAGTCGTTTTACCTATGAAATCGGCGGACTTGCAAAATTTAACTCCGATGATTACATTTGCTTGCTCAACGGAAAAGGCGCCTTCTCCCTCTATTGCCCGATAAGCGAATACTTGAAAGTCTATGACAAGCTATATAAAGATTGCCTTGAAAAAGGCAACAAAGAGGACATTGAGCACTATGAAAATTTCAACACAAGCTACGGCATCAAAGCCCAAAACCACAAAGCTGTTGACGAGCAGCTTACAGCATTTCTTGATGATTATGGCAGCAGTTACAGCTATAGCTACTATGCCAAGAATTATCAGATGATAAAATCGCTGACATTCGCACTCCAGGTCTTCGTCTATGGCTTCATCACTCTTATCACAATGATTGCAATAGCAAACATTATCAACACCGTTTCAACCGGAATCATGATGCGGCGCAAGGAGTTTGCAATGCTCAAATCAGTTGGAACAACACCGAAGGGCTTCACCAAAATGATCTGTCTTGAAAGCTTCTTCTATGGCGCAAAAGCACTCATTTTCTCAATGCCTACAAGCCTTTTAATTTGCTACTGTATGAACATCACAGTCGGTTCGGACACAATACCGTTCAGCCCGAATCCGTGGACATATCTCGGTTGTGCAGCTGTAGTATTTGCCATTGTCGGCTTTTCAATGTACTATTCTGTCAGAAAGCTCAAGGATGACTCGATCGTTGAAACGCTCAAGACAGAGATAAACTGACATTCCTCTTCTCAATATAAACGCACAAGCCAAAAGGACGGGTCAAAGCTGACTCGTCCTTTTGGCTTGCAAAAAAACGCACCGAACGTCAAAGTACGGTGCGGAAAATGCTGTGTTATTCACCCAAAAGCTTTTCAACGGCAGCCAGTCTTACACAGATGCACAGCAGCCTTGTTGCGGCAAGAAGCTCATCAACCGGAGGATATGACGGTGCAATGCGGATATTCTTATCCTCGGGGTCAATACCGTATGGGAAAGTTGCGCCAACGGTTGTCAACGTAACTCCGCCCTCTTTACAGAGCGAGTATACCCTTTTTGCCGTTCCGGGCATAACATTGAGGCTGATGAAATACCCGCCGTTTGGCTTTGTCCATTCGGCAATACCGTACTCACCGAGTCCGTTTTCAAACTCATCAATAACAGCCTTAAACTTCGGAGCAAGAATTTCACGGTGAAGCTTCATATGACGCTTGATTCCGTCAACATCTTTATAGAATTTGACGTGGCGATACTGATTAATCTTATCATAACCGATCGTCTGAACACTCATGCGCTTTTTGATAATTTCAATGTTTCTGTCTGAAGCGGCAATAACCGCAACACCTGCACCGGGAAAGCTGATTTTTGAAGTTGAAGAAAACTCAATAACCATATCCTCATGGCCATACTTTTTGAGGACATCAAAAATATTGACAAGTCTGTCGCCTTTTTCTGAAAGATCATGAATTATATATGCGTTATCCCAGATAATTCTGAAATCAGGAGCAACCGGAGTCATTGCGGCAATGCGTTCAACCGTTTCATCGGAATAGGTCTCCCCTGTCGGGTTTGAATATTTCGGAACGCAGAACATTCCTTTGACGGACGGATCTTTAATGAGGCGCTCAACCTGATCCATGTCCGGGCCGTGGCCTGTGAGTCTGACAGGGATAAGCTCCATGCCATAATACTCGGCGATTGCAAAATGTCTGTCATATCCCGGGCACGGACAAAGGAACTTGATTTTTCCCTGATCTTTCCACGGAATACCGTCAGAGCCTGTCATCATACACTGAGTGATATAGTCAAACATAAGGTTAAGGCTTGAATTTCCGCAGACAATGACGTTATCTGTCGGAACACCGAGCAGGTCGGCAAAAATGCGCTTGCATTCGATTATACCGGTAAGAAGGCCATAGTTGAGGTATTCAAGACTGTGATTTCCGGCGTTGTTTTCCCAGTCTTTTGAAGTGATTGCGTCAAGCAGACCGTTTGAAACGGCAAGCTGGTCAGTACCCGGCTTTCCTCTTGACATATCAAGCTTCAGACCCTTTGCTTTGATGCGGTTATATTTTGATTCAAGCATTTTCTTTTCTTCAAGAAGCTGCTCTTTTGTATATTCTGAATATTTCAATGAAATCAACTCCAAAATTAAAAATCTGCCGAGCCGGTTGTTCTCGGGAACGGAAGAACATCTCTGATATTTGAAATGCCGGTGAGATACATAACAAGCCGTTCAAAACCGAGGCCGAAGCCGGAATGCTTTGTTCCGCCGTATTTTCTCAGGTCAAGATACCACCAGTAATCTTCTTCTTTGAGACCGAGCTCATGAATGCGGTTAACAAGAACGTCATAGCGTTCCTCTCTCTGGCTTCCGCCGATAATCTCGCCGATGCCCATGACAAGGCAGTCACAGGCGGCAACGGTTTTTCCGTCATCGTTAAGCCGCATATAGAAAGCCTTGATTTCCTTGGGATAGTCGGTGACAAAAACGGGCTTTTTGAAGATTTCTTCAGTGAGGAAGCGTTCGTGTTCAGTTTGAAGGTCACATCCCCACTCAACCTTATACTCAAATCTATCATTGTTTTTCTTGAGAATCTCAACCGCATCAGTGTATGTTATTCTTCCGAATTCAGAAGAAGCAACAGCCTTGAGTCTTTCAATCAGACCCTTGTCAACAAACTGGTTGAGGAACTCAAGATCCTGCTTGCAGGAATCAAGAACATAATTAATGACATATTTGATCATCGCCTCAGCAAGCTCCATGTCATCATTGAGATCTGCAAAAGCAATTTCCGGCTCAATCATCCAAAACTCGGCTGCATGGCGCTGGGTGTATGACTTTTCAGCGCGGAAAGTTGGTCCAAAAGTATAAATCTTTCCGAAGGCTTGCGCCATGATTTCGCCCTGAAGCTGACCGGATACGGTAAGATATGCGCTTTTTCCGAAAAAGTCCTGAGAAAAATCAACGCTTCCGTCCTCCTTGCGCGGCGGATTGTTCATGTCAAGCGTTGTGACGCGGAACATTTCACCTGCACCTTCACAGTCGCTGCATGAAATCAAAGGAGTGTGCGCATAAACAAAGTTTCTCTCTCTGAAAAAGCTGTGAATTGCAAATGCGGCAGCGGAACGAACGCGGAAAGCTGCGGAATAAATATTTGTTCTAGGACGGAGATGAGCAATAGTGCGCAGATATTCAAGTGAATGGCGCTTTTTTTGCAGCGGATAATCCGGCGTTGAAGCACCCTCAACCTCAACTTTTGTTGCATTGATTTCAAACGGCTGCTTGGCTTCCGGCGTAAGAATTACATCACCGGTAACAATGACTGCAGTTCCAACATTGAGCTTTGCGGTTTCGGCAAAGCTGTCAAGTTTTTCTCTTTCAAAAACAACCTGAACGCCCTTGAAACAGCTTCCGTCATTGACCTCCATAAAACCGAGGTTTTTTGAATCGCGGTTGGTTCTTATCCAGCCGCAAACGGTAACGGGCGCTTCGGTATAAGCGGAAGCATCCTTGTAAATTTCTGCAATTTCGGTTCGTTTCATTGGTGATTCCCCCAAACAGCGGCCTTGGCCGCCAAAAATTAATATACCATTAAATTATATCATAATCACAGGGAAAATCAAGTTTTAAAAAGGAATAATCATCTTCTTTCTGCAATATTTTTCGGTGAATTCGGTTTAAACGGCAAAAAATACCGACCGCTAAGATCGGTATTTTTAAGTATGCTGCTTAAAAAGAGCCAAGCAGCTTCATAAGGCTTTCTTTTGCGTCACCGAGAAGAAGGATCACGCCTTCTTCTTTTGTATAA
>DJPI01000050.1 GCA_002438505.1 Ruminococcaceae bacterium UBA6416
TATCTATTATTTATTATCTTTTATCTTTTATCTAAATAACTCGGCAATCATGAGCTTTCCTTTTCCGCCGCCTTGATGCGCTTATACATATCCTGCATTTGGCGGTCGATTTCCGCAATTTTGGCCGCACAGTCAAACATTTCCTCGTTGATTCCCGGCGGAAGCTGAGACTTGTCTGCCTTATAACGGATGTCATGCTCAAGACTCGCCCAAAAGTCCATTGCAACCGTCCGAAGCTGAATTTCCGCCATGACGTACTCCGTCCTGTCAGAAAGATAGACCGGAACGCGGATGTCAAGGTGCAGCGAACGGTAGCCGTTGTAATTCGGGTGCTCAATATAGTCCTGACGTTTGATTATCTCAATGTCCTTTTGGCGCTCAAGCATCCGGGCAACACTGTAAACATCATCAATATAATGGCAGACAACGCGCACTCCGGCAATGTCGTTAACCTTGCTCTTGGCCTCCTCAAGATTCACCGGAAGCCCCTTTTTGATGAGCTTTGCGGCAATGCTTTTGAGGCTTTTTACTCTTTTTTCAATGTGGTGAATCGGGTTGCGCGCAAAAAGAACATTAAACTCATTGTTGAGCACCTCAAACTTCAGCGCAAGCTGCTTCACCGCGGATTCATAAAGGTTCATCATTATGAGAAGCTCATGAGCGTCCTCAAAAAACTCTGCGTTCGGTTTGTTCATTGAATCACCGCCAATCATTTTTCTGTCCTTTTGATGATACCGTTTTGGGCGTGCGTCATTTCAGCCGTCCGAAAAAGACACATCAGAATTCATAGTCCACGCTTGCTCTCGCCTCTTTGACAAGGGCAACATAGGACGATATTTTTTTATGTTCCGGGTGTTCGCGATACCTGCCGACATCCTCAAGCGAGTCAAATTCACTCAGAAGCACGGCGTCAAACATTGACTCTTTCGGATTGACATTGAGGTTGACCTGCATTGAGCGCAAGAAGTCAATCTTTTCCGGCAGCGCCTCAAGCAGACTTTTGACAAGAAGAAGGTTTTCCTCCTTTGTCCTCCCCTCGGCAAAGGGCTTGAACTTCCACATTACAACGTGTTTGATCATTGTTATATCCTCCTTAAAACTCCGTTTGCGGCCGCCACCGGCGCAAGAGTTCGACCCGGCCGTCTTAAACCGCGATTGCGTCCATTCGGCCAACAAGGCTTTCGCTCCTGACGGCGGACATATTGTTGATAAAAATGACATCGTTCGCTTTAACCCGCTCTGCAAGGTCGATAAAGCCTTGCTTATAGTAGCGGTAGTCAATGACATAGACCTTTTTATAGTTATAGACAATGAAGGGAATGACGGCGTTGGCAAAGCTTTCCTTAATAATCACGCAGGTTTTCCCCTTTTTCCGGCTGAGGTTTTCAATCGTTGTATACGGGTTGTCTGCGGCGGCGAAAGCGCTGTATTTCTGCGATATCGGATAGGACGAGGTGTCATTAACAAGGCGCCAGTCAATGACCTTTCCGTCCGGCTGAGTGAACTGAAGCTTTGTTTCATACGGCGGCATATATGCAATAAGCTCATCCGGATTCTTTTTCATTGCGCTTGAGTTTGTGTTGGTATAAAACGAGCCGAGGAATTCACCAAAGCTCTTTTTTTCAAATTTATCGAGCGTTATTGCATTGACATTTTTGACCTTTGCAAACTCCTCATACGCATAGTATGCGCCCAGAGCCGTCCAATGGTGATCCGTGCGGAAATAAATATATTCATCGCGGTGCATCCGCAGCGCCTTATAGATGTTGACCGGCGTGACAGAGGCCGACATTTTTCCGTAAATATAGTCCATAGCGGCTTTTTGGTCGCAGGTGTTGATGTTTTTGCTCTCCTTGACGGAGTCCGGCATTGTGATGTCGATACTCGTTGGAACAAGCATTGAATAAACACTCGCCTTTCCGGAAAGTTTTTTTGCCGTGCGGTTCACAACAGCGGCATATTCATCCGCAACACTTTGATTGAAAGAGCAGTATTCATAAGCGGCGTTTCCGATTGTTACAATGCTTGAAAGCTTTTGAACAACCTCACCGAGCTTGTCCGGGTCGGGAAGAGTCGGCTCCTTTTCCTCGGTTGTGCTTTCAGCCGGAGTGCTTTCTGCGCCGTTCTGTGAGGGAATGGGGTTGTTCACAACCTCGTTGTTGAGGCCGTATATTTTGTCTCCGAAGCCGCGCAGATTTTCAAGCTTTTCATTTGCAGAAATCATGGCCTCGCGGAACGGAAATGTGTCTGAAAACCAGGAGTCGATTCCCCTGAAAAAGCTTCCGTCAAAAAGCGCGGAAAAGCTGAAGGACGGAAAACGCGCAAGCTCACGCTTTTCATTCTCCGAAAATGACGGGCGCAGAGGAATGAGAAGCGAAACAAAAAGGCCGAGCAAAAGCAATCCGACAAAAGCAGAGGGAAGAATGACCTTATAAAGCTTTACGGCCTTTTTGATCGCTTTGATATATTTCTTGCTGTGTTTGCGTTTTTTCATGTTCTGTCACCCCTCCTTTTAAAACTGGAAATAAAGGAACGGATTGTAGCTGTCTCCGACCAAAGAAAATGTTGAAAGAACCAAAAGGAGAACCGGAACGGCAATTTTCCTGATAACATTGAAAAGCGCAATGTCCGCATTGTGGCGCGCTTTTTGGGTGATGAGCCTTCCGAGGTTCTTCATCAAGGGTGTGCAGGCAAGGCAGGCAACGAGCAAAAAGAACAGGTTGTTCTTCAAAAGTGCGCCGATTTCATAGCTTGAAAAGCCGTTGCCGCAAAGGCCGAACATACCTTTTAAAACGGTGAAGCCAACGGATACGCTTTGGAAGCGGAAAATTATCCAGCCGAAGAACGAAACCAAAAGCAGATAGACATGCGACACCCACGCCGGCGCCTTTTTAAGCTTTTCAAGCAGGAACAGCCTTTCCGCCGTTAAAAAGACAAAGAAGTAAAGACCCCAGAGCACAAAGTTCCAGCTTGCACCGTGCCAAAGGCCGGTCAGCGCCCAAACAATGAACGTGTTAAGAATTGTTCTTGAAAGCCCCTTCCGGCTTCCGCCGAGCGGTATGTAAACATAGTCGCGGAAAAATGTTCCGAGTGAGATATGCCATCTGCGCCAGAATTCTCCAACGCTCTTTGAGCAATACGGATAATCAAAGTTTTCTTTATAATGGAAGCCGATCATCTGACCCATGCCTATCGCCATGTCAGAATAGGCCGAAAAGTCAAGATATATCTGAAGCATATAAAAAACCATTCCGAGCCACAGGCCGAGCGCCGGGCGGTTTTCAAGAATTGCAATGTTTTTTTGGAGGTCGGCAGAAACGGAAAGCGCCGAGTCCGAAAGGAGAACCGTGTCTGCAAGCGAGCCGCAGACATTCGCAAGCAGCGCTTTTTTTCCGAGTCCTATTGCAAAACGGGTGATACCCTTTGAAATTTCATTGAGATTTGTTTTCCGGTTTTCAATTTCATAGCAGACATCACTGTATCGGACAATGGGGCCGGCAATACACTGATGAAAAAGGCTCGCATATAAAAGAACATACCAAAACTTTTTCTGCGCCTCGGTTTCGCCCCGATAAACGTCAATGACATATGAAAGAAGCTGAAAGGTATAAAACGAGATACCTATCGGAAGCGCAATTTGAACGATGTTTTCCGGAACACCGGTTATTGCTTTGATGTTTTTGAGGATAAACGTCAGATACTTAAAAATTCCGATAAGGCCAAGGTCTGTTACGCAGGCTCCGATGAGAAGAAGCTTTGCCCTTTTTGTTCCACGGAACCTTTCAATTCCAAGGGCAAAAAGCCAGTCCGCCAAGCATTCAAAAACAAGAAGAAAAACATATTTCGGCTCGCCCCACGCATAGAAAAACAGCGAGAAGATGAGCATAACAAGGTTTTTCTGCTTCAGATCCTTTGCAAAAAAATAGCAAATAAGATTCAGCGGAAAAAAGAAGTAAATAAAAAAGAGATTTGAAAAAACCATAGATGAACCTCCGGCAGAGCCGAGTCGGATTTTTGTCAGTTTAACAATTTACTGAATGTTTATTGTACCGCCATAACGGCGGAAATTGTTTACAGAACAGAATAATTGTGTAAAATTGTCCCGCTTGTTTTCGACCGGATTCAACAAATGACCGCTCCGGGCGCCGCTTGCAAAAAAGCGCTCCCTTAATCCCGTTTTTTCGCCATAAAGCGAACATCGGTCATTGCCGGAGTGTCATTCTTTGCGGCGGGAATATTCATTGCCGCGGCGTGGAAAACGGCGTCCTTTCCAAATTTTTCGCAAATTCTGAAAACCTGCGCCTCAAGTTTTTCAAGCTTTTCATAACGGCTGCTGCTGTAAAAAAGGCTGTATTGAGAAAAGCACTCTTCTTCAACAAGCTCACATGCGCGTATGCCGATTGAACGAACGCTGCAGTCCCAGTCCCAGACTTTTGAAAAAAGCTCCATCCCGAGCGAAAACAGCATTTCAACAATCCGCGTCGGCTGAGAAAGAGGCGCCTGACATTCGCGAACAATGAAGTTTGCGTCGCGGATATGAATTTGAACAAGCGTTGCCATAACATTGTTTTTGCGCAGTGAGGCGGCAACCTTTTCCGTCAAAGAGAGCATTACCGCGGCAACCTCCTCGGTTGTTCTGAGGTCACGCGCACACGTCACACTGCGGCCGAAGCTTTTGGCCGGGGGAATCTCGCTTTTTGAAAGGACGGGCGAGCTGTCCTTTCCGGCCGCGGCAAGCCGAAGCTGTTCCCCGTTTTTTCCGAGCGCGAGCCGGAGCAGACTTGACTCGGTTTGCGCAAGCTCTCCGAGGGTTGAGATTCCGATTGAGTCAAGCCGCTTTTTTGTTGCCTTTCCAACGCCTATCATCTCCTGAACCGGAAGCGGCCAGACGATTGATTTGAAATGCGCCTTGTCAATAACCGTGACAGCGTCCGGCTTTTTCAGGTCTGAGCCAAGCTTTGCAAAAACCTTGTTGAAGCTCACACCGACTGAGATTGTCAGACCCAGCTCCTTTTTGACCTGCTCTTTGATTTCATATGCAACTTTTTCTCCGCCGCCGAAAAGGAGGGTGCTTCCGGTGATATCCAGCCAGCATTCATCCATTCCGAACGGTTCAACGCGGTCGGTATATCTTTCATAAATTGCACGGACTGCCTTTGAATAATGCACATACTTGTCATAATGCGGCGGCGCAATGACAAGCTGCGGACACTTAATTTGAGCCTGCCAAACGGTTTCCGCCGTTTTAACACCGAAAATTTTTGCCTTTTCGTTTTTTGCAAGAACAATTCCGCGGCGCTCCTCAACGCTTCCGCAAACGGCCATTGGAACCTTTTTCCATTCCGGGCGGTCAATGCATTCAACGGAGGCAAAAAAGTTGTTGAGGTCGCAGTGAAGAATAATGCGCTCTGCCATGTGTTCCACCTTCTTCCGAACATTTGTTCGAGAGATATTGTATCACACATAAAAGAAAAAGTAAAGGGAAAAACAAAATTTTTTTCGTTATGACTGCCTAATAAAAAACAACCGCAGAACGCTGAGTCCGGCGGTTGTTTTAAACAATGTTCAAATGAAAGGTTGGTTATTTCTGCGGAAAATCATACCAATATTCGCGCTTTTTCTTTTTGACGTATGACGAAGCAACATAACCGATGAAGCACGCGCCAACAACGGAAAAGCCGACATAGATGTGGGTATTGTTGCTTCCGGCAACCTTGATTTCATTCCAAAGGCTTGAAAAGCGGTCAAGCGTTTCCTGTGGAAGGTTGTGGAAGTATTCGGTTTTGGGCATATTCTCCTCATCGGGATAAAGCAGCTTGTTTTCGGCGTAATCGGCATAATCGGGATTGTTCACAACGCCGGTGTTCGGGCTTGCATAGCCGATGTACCACGCGTTGCAGATGCCGATTTCAGGGTCAAGCATGAAGTTGATATACTTCATTGCAGCGGAAACATTCTGCGCACATTGCGGAATGCACATTGAATCAACAAAAATGTTCACGCCCTCCTTGGGATAGACAAAGGCAAGGTCGGGATTGACGTCATGCATCGTGATGAAATCGCCAACATAATACGGCACCATGGCCGCCTCCCCGCTTTCCATCTTGTTATAAACCTCGTCCATAACATAGCCCTGAAGCAGCGGTTTCTGGTCAATGAGCATCTGGGCAACGTCTGAAAGCTCCTTTTCATCGGTGGAATTGAACGAGTAACCGAGGATTTTTTGCGGAATTGCAAAGGCGTCACGCGGATTGTCAATCATGAGGATTTTTCCGGCGTATTTTTCGTCCCACATAATTTTCCAGCTGTCCGGCTTTTCGTCAACCATTTTTGTGTTATAAATGAGGCCGACCATTCCAACATTATACGGAACGCTGTATTCGTCCTTTTCGTCAAAGTACATTCCGCGATACTTTTCATCAATGTAATGATAGTTCGGAAGGCTTTTCACATCAAACTTCTGAAGCAGGTTTTCGTTTATCATGCGCTCAACCATATAATCGGACGGAACAACAATGTCATAGCTTGCGCCGCCGTTCTTGATTTTTGCATACATATCCTCGTTGCTTTCAAAGGTGACATAGTTGACCTTGATTCCGGTCAGCTTTTCAAACTCCTTGTTAACGTCAAGCATTCCGTCCTCATAGCTGTCACTGATATATTCGCCCCAGTTGAAAACATTGAGAACCTCACCTTTTTTTGCGCCCTCATAGTAGTCCTCGTGCTCATATGCCGAGCAGCCTATGACACACGCGCAAAAAAGAAACGAACAAACAAAAAAGAACAAAAGCTTTTTCATCATTCGCTCACCTCCCTGTCAAGCTTGTTTTTGAGCTTCCTTTCGCCATGTATCTGGGAAAGATTGAGTGCAACAAGCAAAATCAGAATCGTTGCAAAAATGAGCGTTGAAAGCGCATACATATCCGGCGTTACACGCTTTTTTGTCATTGAAAAGATGCGTATCGGCAGCGTTTCAAAGGAGGGTCCCTGGGTGAAATAGCTGATGACAAAATCATCAAGAGAAAGCGTGAAGGACATCATGAGGCCGGAGGTGATGCCCGTCATGATTGACGGAAGGGTAACCTTGAAAAACGCCTGAGCCGGTGTGCAGCCGAGATCCATCGCCGCCTCCGGAAGATGCGGATCCATCTGGCGCAGCTTTGGAAGAACAGAAAGAATAACATATGGCAAATTGAACGTGACATGGGCAATGAGCATTGTCCAAAAGCCGAGCGCGTCAACAACGCCCAAAAGCTTTGCGGCAAAAACAAAAAGGAGCATCATTGAAATTCCGGTAACAATTTCCGGATTCATCATCGGAATGTTCGTCACACTCATTACGCTGCGCTTTACCCATTTGTTTTTCATTGCATTGATTCCAACGGCGGCCGCCGTTCCCATCACCGTTGCAATGAGGGAGGATGAAACGGCAAGAATCAGCGTGTTTCCAACAGCCTTCATTGTTCCCTCATCATGAAACAGCGAGGAATACCACCGAACCGAAAAGCCGGTGAAAACGCTTGTGCTGACCGAGGAGTTGAAGGAAAAGAAAATCATGACAACTATCGGTGCATAAAGAAAAACCATGATGAGTGCAACATAGAGCCTTGCAAGCGGAGTCATTTTTGTTTTCATATCAGCACACCTCCATCATCGTCATCGGAAGTGAAGCGGTTCATAACCGCCATGCAGATGACTATGAGAACCATCAGAACGAGCGAGAGCGCCGCACCGAGGTTATAATTGTTTGAGGACTTGAACTGCATTTCAATAATATCTCCGATGAGGGAAACGGTGTTTCCGCCAAGCTTTTTTGAAATGTAAAAGGTTGAAACGGACGGAACAAAAACCATTGTGAAGCCCGAGGCAATACCCGGAAGGCTCAGCGGAAGAATGACCTTTGAAAGAACGGAAAGCTTGTTTGCACCGAGATCCTCCGCGGCTTCAATCAATCCGTGGTCAAGCTTTGCCATAATTGAGTAAAGCGGAAGAATCATATACGGAATATAGTTATACACCATTCCGAGAACGACCGCCGCATCGGTATTTATCATTTTGAGCGCCGGAAGGTGAAGAAAGCCGAGCGCCGAGTTGATGATTCCCGTGTCCTGAAGAAGAATCATCAAAGAATATGTCCTGATGAGCAGGTTCATCCACATCGGAAGCATGACAAGCATCATCATTGTTCGCTGAACATTAGCCGTGCTGCGCGCCATGATATAGGCAAGCGGATATGAAACAACAAGGCTGATTACCGTTGCAACAAAGCCGAGCCAGATTGAATTGAGCATGATGTCTCTGTAACGTCCGATGTCCTTGATATACTCAAGAGAGAATGCACCCGAGGCATCCGTCAGAGAGTAATAAACAACAAAAATCAGCGGAACAACAATGAAAATTGCCGACCAGAGAAGATAAGGCGAGGCAATGAGCTTTTTTGAAAGGGAGGTTTTGTTCATCGTCAATCCTCCCCTTCCGTCAAATCGGAAAGCTTTTCAAGCTCATCGCTGAATGAGCTGTAATCGCCGAACATTCCGGAATACTTGCTCTTTTTCATAACGTGGATGGCGTCCGGCTCAATTTCAATTCCGATTTTTGTTCCGACCGGATAATAATCCGTTGTCTGAATCATCCATTTAAAGTTCTGAATGTCAACAATCATTTCAAAGTGAACGCCCTTGAAGGTGTTTGAGGTGATTGTTCCGAGGATTGCGCCCTCCTTAACGGGAACAACGTCAACGTCCTCCGGGCGGATAACGATGTCAACCGATTCGTTGACGGCAAAGCCCTTGTCAAGGCACTGGAAAACCGCGCCGGAAAACTTGGCTTTAAAGTCGTCAAGCATAACGCCGTCAAGGATGTTGCTTTCGCCGATAAAATCGGCAACAAAGGCGTTTTTCGGCTCGTTATAGATATCAAGCGGAGTTCCGATCTGCTGAATTTGACCCTCGTTCATGACAACAACGCGGTCAGACATTGAAAGCGCCTCCTGCTGGTCATGGGTAACAAAAATGAAGGTGATTCCAAGCCGCTTTTGAATGTTTTTCAGCTCAACCTGCATATCCTTGCGCAGCTTGAGGTCAAGCGCGGCAAGCGGTTCATCCAAAAGAAGAACGCGCGGTTCAACGGCAAGCGCCCTTGCAATGGCAACCCTCTGCTGCTGGCCGCCGGAAAGGGAGGCAACATTCCTGCGCTGAAAGCCCCTGAGGTTGACAAGGGAGAGCATTTCCTCAACCTTTTTGCTGACGTCCTTTTCCTTCATGTGCTTGTTGCGCAGACCGAAGGCAACATTTTCATAGACGTTTAGGTGCGGAAAAAGCTGGTATCGCTGAAAGATTGTGTTAACCTG
>DJPI01000053.1:0-192 GCA_002438505.1 Ruminococcaceae bacterium UBA6416
ACCTGCCCGGCTATCGCCATCCTGCTTTTTGCAGGTTATATAAGCAGTTCCGGCTCGGCGGGTTTGCGGCTGTTGCAGAAATGCAGCAGCCGGTTTTTTATGGGAAGGTTGTTGGTTTTTGGCTGCGCTGATGTACGGGTGTCGCTTGAGGCTGCCGTTTCCTGCGCTATCTTTTATTTGAAAGCTTTTGTT
>DJPI01000053.1:263-23739 GCA_002438505.1 Ruminococcaceae bacterium UBA6416
TCACAAAACGCAGAGATAAAAGAGAGCGCACAAAAAACGGGAGCCTCACGAGACTCCCCTATGATGTTAGACTTTGGATGTTGGAATATGCGAAATTTTATGCAGATTATTTCCTAATTTGAAACATCTAGCATCCAGCGTCTAGCGTCTAGAATCCTGCAAAAGCAAAATAAATCAAAACAATAATTCCAAGCGCAATGCGATACCAGCCGAAAACCCTGAAGTCATGCTTTTTGATATAGCTCATGAGGAACTTTATCACAAACAGGGAAACCAAAAACGCCGTTACCGAGCCAACAAGCAAAATTGCAATTTCCGTCCCGGTGAAAGCGAGCCCGAATTTTATGAGCTTGATGAAGCTCAAGCCGAACATGACCGGAACGGCAAGGAAAAACGTGAACTCCGCCGCGGCCGTTCTTGAAACGCCGATAATCAAAGCGCCGATGATTGTTGCGCCGGAGCGCGATGTTCCCGGAATGATTGAAAGAACCTGAAAAAGACCGATGAGAAGCGCCGTTTTATAATCAATTTCAGAAAGCTTTCTGATTTTCGGCGTGCGTGTTTTGTTGAGGCGCTCAATGACAATGAACAATACGCCATACACTATCAGCGCAAGCGCAATGACAAACGGCGTGTGAAGGTGCGCTTCAATGAATTTGTCAAAAAGCAGTGTGACCATTGCGCCGGGTATGCACGCAACAACAACCTTGAACCAGACGGAAAAAACCTTTTTCCGGATAACTATTGTCTTTTTGCTTTCTCCGAGCCTGAACGGCCACATCTTTTTCCAAAACAAAAGAACAACGGCAAGTATCGCTCCAAGCTGAATGACAACAAAGAACATCTCCTTGAAGCTGTCGCTTGCGTCAAGCTGCAAAAATTCATCAACAAGAAGCATATGTCCCGTGCTGCTTATCGGCAGCCATTCGGTCACACCCTCAACAATTCCAAGAAAAATAACCTTCAAAAATTCAAGAATTTTCAATCCGGTTCCTCCTTTCAAAGAGCCTTGACAAGCTCTTTAAAAATGTTTCCGCGCTCCTGATAGCACTTGAACATTCCCCAGGAAGCGCAGGCCGGGGAAAGAAGAACGCAGTCTCCGCTCTTTGCGTTTTCGGCGCAGATTTTCACGGCCTGCTGCATATTTTCGGCAAAGACATAATCTTTAAAGCCGATTTTTTCGCAGGCAGCGGCAATGTTCTCCCTTGTTTGGCCAAGAAGAACAAGGAGCCGAACCTTCCCTGGAAAACGGCTGACCCAGTCGGTGTAATCACTCTTTTTGTCATATCCGCCGCCGATGAGAACGGTTTTTCCCGGCATTGCGTCAATCGCCTTGATTGCGGCGTCCGTGTTGGTACCCTTTGAGTCGTTGTAATATTTCACACCGTCCTTTTCACGGACAAACTCAATGCGGTGCTCAACGGCGGTGAACGCCTTTGTAACAGTGCGGATAATCTCCATCGGCACACCGAGGCAGTGAGTCATTGCAACAGCGGCCATGATGTTTTCAAAGTTATGCGTTCCGACAAGCTTCACCTCGTCCGTCCGGCAGAGAACCTCCCTTTTTCCGCCGAAATTCAAAACGAATTCGCCGTTTTCAAGGTATACGCCGCTTTCAAGAACGTGTTTGCTGCTAAAGAAAACAACATTGCACCGCAGCTCCTTTGCGTGATTTCTGAGATAATCGTCCTCAAAATTGAGAACGCAGTAGTCACTCTTGTCCTGGTTTTTTGCAATGGAGAGCTTGAGCGCGGAATAATTCTCCATTGTTTTGTGGCGGTCAAGATGGTCGGGAGTGATGTTCAAAACGGCAGAAACGCGCGGCTTCACGGTGCGCATTGTTTCAAGCTGGAAAGAGCTGATTTCCGCAACGGTCACTCCGCCCTCAACCGAAGAGAGCGCAAGGCCGGTATACGGAATTTCAATGTTCCCGACAAGCAGAGTGTTTTTGTTCCATTCTTTCACAATTTCATAAACAAGAGTTGTTGTTGTTGTTTTTCCGTTGGTTCCAGTGATTGCAACAACCTGACCTTTGTCATAGCGGTAAGCAAGCTCAATCTCGCTCCAGACGGGAACCTTCGCCGCAAGAACGGCTTTCATAATCTCCGTTTCAAGCGAAACTCCGGGGCTGACAACGCAGACGTCAAAGCCTTTCAGCTCGCTTTCCTTTGCCACGCCAAGGATGAAGGGAACCCTTTTGCCGCATTTTTCACAAAATGAGTCGGCATCAAAATCTGCCTTCGAGTCAAAAACGGTCACATCTTTTTTAAGCTCAAGGAGCATCTTTGCCGCCGCAAGGCCGCTGCGGCCCGCACCGACAACAAGAAAACGCTGTTCTTTCATAATCTGTCACTCCGATAATATTTTGTTTTTCAGGACATTATACCACTGTCTGTCAGCTGTTGCAACAAAATATTGGCAGATAGCGGATTTTAGTTCCGAATGCACCGGGATTTTTGCCCTCCTTTTCGGAAAGACTATTTCCGGTGATGAAAATGAAAATCAAAAAGTACTTCTTCGGCTTTCTCATCGGAACGGTCAACGCCCTTTTCGGCGCCGGAGGCGGAATGATTGCCGTTCCGGTTTTGAAGTCGCTCGGGCTTTCTCAAAAGCAGGCGCAGGCAACGGCAATCTGTGTCATTCTTCCGCTGACCGTTCTGAGCGCGGCCATTTACTATCTGCGCGGCTACTTTTCACTTTATGACGCCGCGCCGTTTCTTCTTCCCGGCTTTTTGGGTGCAATCTTCGGAACGCTCCTGCTTTCAAAGCTCAAGAACTCGTTTTTGGAAACCGTTTTTTCCTTCTTCATGCTTTGGGCAGGCTTCAGATTGGCGGTGGGATGAATGGAGATACTCACGGTTTTGGGTTCTTTCCTCTCCGGCGTTATTGGTTCAATGGGCTTCGGCAGCGGAACGGTGCTCATCATTTTGATGACGGTTTTCCTTTCCGTTGAGCAAAGAACAGCGCAGGGAGTGAACCTTGTTTTTTTCATTCCCTGCGCGGTGTATTCAATTATTTTTTACCTTAAAAAGCACCTTGTTAAAAAGCAGTACGTCCTTCCTCTTGTGATACCCGGCCTTTTCGGCGCAGGTGCGGGATATCTCATTTTGAGCTTCCTTTCACCCGTTCTTCTCAAGAGAATGTTCGGCGCGCTGCTCATTCTGATTGCGTTAAAGCAGCTTCTTTTTCCGCTTTTCAAGCGCTTTTCAAAGTCCGGAAGCAACAGCCCTTAATAGCCGAAATACTGCTTAAAGAAGTCCTCAAAGCTGCTTGAGCCGCCGCGGTAATAGCCGCCGTCAGTGTTGGCCTCGGTTGTTGCCTCGGCGGTGTTGCCCTTGTCCTCAACGAGGGTGAGGGTAACGTCAAACTCGGTTGTTTTATAGGTTCTGCTTTCAATGCGGCAGAGGGTGAGCGTGATTGTGTCTCCGACCGCGCCGGTGTTTATAAGGTCAAGAAGAACGCTTGAATCGTCCATCTTTTTGCCGTTGACGGCAATGATGAGGTCACCAACCTGAGCCTTTGTGTTAACAAGCGAGCTGTCCGTTGAAATTCCTGCAATGACAAGCGAGCCGGCCGGAAGTCCTTTGATTGCAACAACCATGCTGTAAAGCTGATATGAGCTGACTGAGGCGTATTCGATTCCGAGCTTCGGTCTGTTGGGAACATAGCCATATTCAATGAGGCTTTCCGCAACCGATTTTGCCGTTGCAATCGGAACGGCAAAGCCCATTCCTTCATAATCCGTTGCGGCAATTTTTGAAGAGTTGATTCCGATAACCTGACCGGCGGAATTGACGAGCGCACCGCCGGAGTTTCCGGGGTTGATTGCCGCGTTGTGCTGAATGCAGGTCATTGTGTAGGTTGAGGAAACCGAACGGTCGATTGCGGAAATGATTCCGTCCGTCATTGAGCCGAAATACTCCGAGCCGCCGGGATTTCCGATTGCATAAACGGTTTCACCAACCTTGAGGTTGGATGAATCACCAAGCTCCGCAAGAGGGATGTCCGTGGCCTCAACCTTAAGAACTCCGATGTCCGTTCTTGTGTCATAGGCAACAAGAGAAGCCTCATAGGTCTTGTTTTCAAGCGTCTGAATTCGATAGGTGATGTTTTTATCGCTGATAACATGGGCGCAGGTGAGGATATAGGTATACTTTTTATTTTTATCATGTGCCATTGCAACGCCGGAGCCCTCGCCTGAGAGCTTTCCGCCCGAGTAGGTCATTACGCCGACAACGCTCTTTCTCGCCTTTTCCGCAACCTCAACGGCGGAAAGCTGCTTCACCTCGGCCGAGGCAGTTGTTGAATATTCAACGGGAGATGAGGTGCTCTCACCCGACTGAACGGAGGACGAGGCGGCCGGAGAGGTTGTTGTTGAAACCTGAGAGCGGCTGTTCTTTGTTCCGATGAATGACGCAATGATTGCGGCAACGGCAATGACAACAACAAAGGCAACAACAAGACCGACAACCTTTTTTCCGCCGCCCTTTTTCGGGCCTCCGGGAGCCGGAGCGTTACCCGGTGCATAGCCGTAAGGCCTGTACTGCGGCTGCTGAGGCTGCTGATTATACTGCGGACGGCCTGGAGCCGAGCCGAAGCCGTTCTGCGGATTCTGAGCCGAATAGGGATTACTGCCCGGCTGAGACTGCGGATTCTGCTGCGGCTGCTGTGCGTTGTAACCGTATGGAGTATACGCAGTCTCACTGCGGTTTTCCTGCGGTTTTGTGTAAAAATCGTTCAGGCTGCTCTGCGGCTGAGCGGGCTGATTCTCGCTCTGAGCCGTTGCGTCAAAAGCGGCCTTTTCATCTTCCGTTTTCTGCTCTTTTTCGGCGGAATCGGATGCGTTTTGAGAGTAAACATCATATTCACTATTTTTGTTTTCAAAGTCATCTGACATAGTTTTTACCCCTTTCTTTGCTAAGCTAGGCTTATATCGGCAGACACCGGCTTTCGGCTTTTGCCTTCCCGGTATCGCTTTGTTGAACATAATATAATTCCTTTCGCTAAAAGCTACCTAAAAGGAAAACTTAAATTTTGCTTAAAAAATGAAAAGCGGTTCAAAGGAATCATTTTCCGTTTGGCAGACGGAAGGAGAACTCTGTGTATTGACCTTCAACGCTTGAGGCGCTGATGTCTCCGTCATGCATATTGATAATGGTTTTAACAATATAAAGGCCGAGGCCGACACCCTTAACGTCAAAGCTGCGCGATTTGTCAACCTTATAAAACCGCTCAAAAATCCGCGAAATTTCCTCGTTTGAAACGCTGACGCCGGTGTTGCGGATGGTTACACAGGTTTTTCCGTTTTTGTTTTCCGCAAAAACGGTGATTGTTCCGTTTTCCGGAGTGAACTTAACGGCGTTGTCAAAAAGGTTATATATGACCTGCTGAATGAGATCCCTGTCTGCGTGAGCGGTAACGGGAGCCATGCTTTCAAAGCCCTTGATGTTGATGTGCTTTTCGTCAATGCGGTGCTCAAAGCTCAAAAGAGTGTCAAAAATCTGCTTTGAAATGTCATAATCAACCGGAGAGAGCGCAACCTCACCCGCCTCAATTTTTGAAAGATTCAGCATTGAAACAACAATCCGCGCAAGGCGCTTGACCTCGCTTGAAACGGTTTGAAGATATCGCCGCTGCTCGTTTTCCGGAATTGTTCCGTCAAGGATTCCGTCAATGAAGCCGCCGATGGTTGTCATGGGCGTTTTCAGCTCATGGGAAACATTTGCAATGAAGCTTTTTTGCGCCTCCTCGTTAACGGCAAGCTCATCGGCCATTTTGTTGAGTGCCTTTGCAAAGGAGCTGAAGTAGCCGCGCTTATAGTTTTCGTTGGCGCGGTGTTCAAATTCACCTTTTGCAAAATGTTTTGTGACCTGCTCCATCTCTTCAAGCGGAACGGCAATGCCCTTGCAAAGCTGATAAATTGTCAGCGAACTCACGCCAAGAAGAGCTATTGCCGTGAAAAAGAATACGTTAAGAATGCCCAGGATGTAAGGCAGCAGGCTTTCGATCGCGTTTTCAACGGCAAAAACCGCGCCTATCGTTTTGCTTCCGGAAGCGGTTGAAACCGTTATCGGAACGGAAACAACAAACATTCCGCGCCCGAATGTTGCGTCATTGACATAGTTTGAAAAGCCCTTGTCAAGCGCAGAGTCCATATATTTTTTCGGCACAGTCATTTTTTCGTGCGCGGCGCATTTTCCGGTTGCAGTGTTTTCACAAAGCAAGATTTTTCCTTGAGGGTCGGCAATAAAGTAATCAGACTTTGTTGCAACCGACATTGTGTTCAGCGCGTTGCTCAGAATTTCCTCCGCGTGCTCCTTGGCCTCGTCCTCTGAAAAATGATATTCCTTGGCAATGGTGATGATGTTTTTGGCGTTGTTCACAAGGGTATCGGTTTTTTCCGTCCATTGCTGACTTGAAACAAAGATAATCATTATTAGGCCGAGTGTAACCATACAGCCGAGAACAATGGCCGCCGTGAAGCCGAAATACCGCCGGAAAACCGAGCTTGTTTTGTAAAGAGGCTTGTTCCTTTTTTTGACATTGGCTCCTTTTTTCATCCGTTTTTCTCCTAACATTAAACTTTCAGACACTGCCCTTAAAAAGCAGTGTCTGAAAAAGATTATTTAATACTCAGTCCCTGGTCTCGAACTTATAGCCGACGCCCCAAACGGTGCGCAGCTCCCACTTATCGGAAACGCCGTCAAGCTTTTCCCTCAAACGCTTGATGTGAACGTCAACGGTTCTTGAATCGCCGTAATAATCAAAGCCCCAAACCTCGTCAAGGAGTTGGTCACGGGTAAAGACCCTGTTGGGGTTCTTTGCAAGGTGGAAGATAAGCTCCATCTCTTTCGGCGGAGTGTCAACCTGAACGCCGTTAACGCGCAGCTCATAGTTTGTGAGGTTGATTGAAAGCTTGTCATAATGAACCTCTTTGACTTCATCGGCCATGCTTGAAGCGGAGCGGCGCAAAACCGCCTTGATGCGGGCAACAACCTCCTTTGCGTCAAAGGGCTTAACAACATAATCGTCCGCACCGAGCTCAAGGCCGAGAACGCGGTCAAAAACCTCACCCTTCGCGGTGAGCATGATAATCGGCACCTCAGAGAACTTCCTGATTTCGCGGCATACCTGCCAGCCGTCAAGCTTCGGCAGCATTATGTCAAGCAAAACAAGCGCCGGGCTTTCGGCGTTAAAGGTTGAAACAGCGGAAGCGCCGTCATGCGCAATAACAACGGTGTAATCTTCCTTTTCAAGATACAGTCTGAGAAGCTCACAGATATTCAGATCATCATCAACAACAAGAATTTTTTCAGCGCTCATTTGATTTCCTCCGTAATGAACAATGGTTTTCATTTAACATGAACATTATATTATACACTTAACTTTAAATCAAGCTATATAGTTTGATTTTATTACAAAACGCTCCGGAAGATATTAATATTTTTTGAACTTTTTCCGTGAATATTCAAAAAGAAGCTCACATTCTTTCCGGCGCATCAACCTTCAAAAGAGAGAGGACATTTTTCATTGTATCCTTCACGCAAAGGCAGAGGAAGAGCCTTGCCTTCATAAGCTCCTCGTCTTCAACATTCACGCGGCAGGCATTGTAATATTTATGGAAAAGCGTTGCAAGCTGGGTTGCGTAATGAGTGACCTTTGCCGGGTCATAATTCTTTGCGGCGCCGATAATCACATTCGGCAGCGCGGCAAGATGAGTGATGAGGGCGCGCTCCTCCGGCTCGGTGAGGCGGACAAGCTGCTTTTCAGTGCAGACCCCGGGTGTTTTTCCCTCAAGGGAGAGCTTTGAAAGAATGCTGCAAATTCTTGCGTGGGCATACTGGCAGTAATAAACGGGGTTTTGGGCGTTCTGCTTCACAGCAAGGTCAAGGTCGAAATCCATGACAGAGCCCGGCTCCTGCAAATTGAACATGAACCTGACGGCGTCAATCGGAACCTCCTCAAGAAGGTCAACAAGCGTGATTGCGTTTCCGGTTCTTTTGGACATTCTCACAATCTTTCCGTCACTCATGAGGCGGACAAGCTGCATGAGAAGAACGTCAAGCCTGTTTTCATCAATGCCAATAGCCCTCATTGCGCCCTTCATTCTTGCAATGTGGCCGTGGTGGTCGGCGCCCCAGACGTCAATGGCCTTGTCAAAGCCGCGCTTTTGAAGCTTGTTTCTGTGATAGGCAATGTCTGCGGCAAAATATGTCGGGTTGCCGTTCTTCCTGATGAGAACATCGTCCTTCAGCTCAAGGCGGTCAATATACTCCTGACTTTTCCCCTGCTCTTTGAGCATTGCGGTCTGAACTTCAATGTTTTTATACCAGAGCGCACCGTCCTTTTCATAGGTATAGCCCCGTCTTTTGAGAAGCTCAATGGTGTCCTTCAGCTCACCGTCACTGTGGAGGATAAGCTCGCTGAACCACGTGTCATATTTAATGCGGTATTTTTCCATTGTCTTTTTCATGTTTTCAATGTTTTTCGGCAGAGCAAAATGAACAAGAGCCACCCTGCGCTCCTGCTCGCTTTTTTCAAGGTAGCTGCTGCCGTGAATGGCGGCAAACTCCTCAGCGCGCTGCTTGATATCCTCGCCGTGATAGCTGTCCTCGGGGAGAGAGACGCTGTTTTCGCCTTTGAAAATCTGCTGATATCTGATATCGAGAGAGAGGGCGAATTTGTCAATCTGGTTTCCGGCATCGTTAACATAAAACTCACGGCTGACGTCAAAGCCTGCATATTCAAGAACGGAGGCAAGGCAGTCTCCGAGAGCGCCGCCGCGCGCGTTGCCCATGTGCATAGGTCCGGTGGGATTGGCCGAAACAAATTCAACATTCACCCTTTTGCCCTTTCCGTAATCGCTTTTTCCATAGTCCGCTCCGGCGTTTTTGACGTCAAGAAGAACATCGGCGTAATAGACATCGTTCAAAAAGAAGTTGATGAAGCCCGGGCCGGCAACCTCAACTTTTTCAAAATATGTTCCCTCTGTTGAAGCAAAGGAAACAATGGCCTCGGCAATTTTCCGCGGCGGAAGGCGGAAGGCTTTTGCGTTCACCATTGCGGCATTGGTTGAAAAGTCACCGTTGCACCTGTCGGCCGGAGTTTCAATGTTGAAAGGCACACACTCCGCGCACGGAAGCGCACTGGCCTCGGCGGCCTTTTGAACGCCCCGGGCAATTAAATTTTTGATTTGATTTTGAACCTTTTGAGTTGTCAATTCCATTTTATATATCCTTTCCTGCGCCGTCAAACGGTCGGACGGCACTGTTCAAGTCTGATGTTGAATTCAATTTCTCCGAGCGGATGCATATCAATGTCAGTGCAATAGCTGAAATCAAGCGTTCCGCCACCCTTTTTAATCTTTGAGTTGATGCTCAGCGCACTCACGCCGAGCGAAAACGAGCCGTAAGGCGTTGTGTGATGAGAGATATGGCGAACATTTTTTTCAACAATCATGTGAGAGTTGCAGCTCCCCCTGCGGCTGATTGTGATGCAGCTTCCGTTTTCAACGTGGAGCGTTGTTTCGCAGCCTTCAAAGTCTCCGTCCTCATCGGTATAGGTGATATAATAATCATCCTCTTTGCCCCTCAAAGAGGCGCGTGCGGTCATATCGAGAATGTCCTTGTCGCCATCGGTTTCCTGAACGGTGTGGAGAGTTATGAGATAATCATCTTTCAAGGCGGAAGCCCTCCTTTTTTTAAGTGAACCGGGTCTTTTTTCAAACCGAAACGTCCCGGGAAGCAAAGCTTTAATATGATACCACACATATATAAAAAAAGCAAATATGAATCCGGAGATTTTTAAAAACTTTTTGTTTTTTTGTTTGAGTTTCCGATTATAATATGGCGCAGCGGTTTTTTTTAACAATTTGTTTTTGATTATTTCATCATGATATGCTATAATTTTTCGCGGCCGGATAAATTTGGATTCCTGCTTTTTTCCGGATTCCTCAGGCCGAAAAGATTCTTTAAGCGTTTGCCGCCGAACGGCTGAGCAAGCGCCCGAAAGGGGAAAATACATAATGAAACTCAAAAAGCTTGTCTGCGTTTTTCTTGCGCTCGTCCTTGCCTTCTGCGGTCTTTTCGCTCTGACTGCTTCCGCTGCCGGGGCTGAGTATGAGAAAAACTGTCCGCTCATCAGTGTTCCCGGATTTATGACCGACTCAATCTATAAAAATCCCGGAAAGGAAAACGAGGAAGCCGTCTGGCCGCCGTCAAAGGAAGCCATTCTTAACGCGGTCAAGGATGTTCTTCCAACCCTTTCAACCGTTGCTGTCACCAAGGACTGGGAAAAGCTCAACAAGGTTCTCATTCCGGCCGTCAACAAGCTTTTCTCTCCCGTTTGGATAACCAAGGACGGAGAGGCCGGTGAAAGCACGGGAATCAACTTCACCTATCCTTCAAAGGAGAGCATCCTTTCAAAAAAAGAAGTCAGGTTCAGCTATGACTGGAGGCTCAGTCCGCTTGAAATTGCAGAGCAGCTCAATGACTTCATTGAGTATGTCTGCTCCGTTTCCGGAAGCGAAAAGGTCTGCCTCAGACCGCATTCCTGCGGCGGCGTTGTCACGCTTTCATACATTGCGCTTTACGGCCGGGACAGGATTCAAGGCGTTGTTATGGACTCAACGGCCGTTTTCGGCGAAACCTACACTGGAGAGCTTCTCACGGGTAAAATTGAGCTGAGCGCTGACTCAATCAAAAGCTTCCTTTCATATGTTCTTGACGGAAGTGAATATGACGACATTGTTGCCTGTGTTACCGAGATGCTTTCAAAAGCCGGTGTTCTTGATTTTGTCATTAACTTTGCGGATGAAATGCTTGAGGGCATCAAGGATGAGGTCATTCCTCAGGTTATTATGCCGCTGTTTTGCCGCTGGCTGACAATTTGGGCAATGTGTCCGGACGAATATGTTGAAGAGGCGTACCATTACGTTTTCGGCGAGGCGTGTGACGGCGACCCGTCTGAATATGCGGGACTTATTGCAAAGCTTAAGGAGTATGACATAAAGGTCAGGGCGAACAAAGTCACCCTCCTTCAGGACACGTCAAAGCAGTGTCGCTTCGGCGTTGTTTCCGCATACGGCTACAGCTCCGTTCCCATCACTCCCTCATGGAACTCAAGCGGAGACGGCGTTATTGACTCAAAATTCACCTCATACGGCGCAACGGTTGCTCCGGTTGGACAGACGCTCAGTGAGGATTATCTCAAGAACAAGGACATGAAGTTCATCTCTCCGGACAAACAGGTTGACGCTTCAACCTGCCTCTTCCCGGAAAAAACGTGGTTCGTCAAGTATCTCAAGCATTCAACGGGTCACGACTGCCTGGACGAGCTGACAGGCCTCATTCTTTACAGCGGAAAGGACGTCACCGTTGACACCTTTGAAGAATATCCGCAGTTTTTGAGGTTTGACCAAAGCAGCCAAACCCTCATCATCAACTCAAAGGATATTGCAGATGGCAACGGCAAAAGCCGCTCCTTCCTTGCACGCCTCATTTCCGCCATGCGCAAGGTTTTTGAAATGCTCAAAAACTACATTTTAAGGCTGTTCTGATTTTAACAGGATATTTTTCAAAGTCTCCGGAAAAAACCTTCCGGGGGCTTTTTTCGCCTTTTTGAGCGTCTTGAGGCGCAATTCAACAATATTTGAAAAACATCTTGAAAAAAAGCCCCGAACGGAATATAATGGAAGCATCTTATGCGACATATGTCAGCAAGAAGGAGAGAACAAAAATTATGAAAAAAGCTTTAAGCCTGTTTCTTGCGCTGGTGATGATTTTTTCCGTTTCCGTCTGCGCTTTTGCCGCGGATGAAAAGGGCGCAAAAGTTTCTGACGCCGACCCGGTCATTATGGTCCGCGGAATGGACTTCACGAACGTCAAGCTTGACCCGAACACAAAGGACGAGCGCGCAATTAACGATTTCAGCGTCAAAACCATTGCTCCGGCCGTTTTCAAAACACTTTTTCAGCTCCTTTTAAAAAGGGATAAGGACGGCGCAATCGACACCGTTCTTGACTGCGCATACAACATTCTGAAATTCAATACCATGGATGAAAACGGCGACCCGGCATATAACTCCGGAATGCGCGATTACAGCCTTAGCGCCGACCATTACCCTGAACTTCTTGATGGTGAGGGTAATGAGCTAGGAATGGTTCGCACATGGCTTGAAACATACGGAAAAAAATATGTCTACTATGTCAGCTATGACTGGAGGGTTGACCCGTTTGTTGTTGCAGAGCAGATTAACAACGCCGTCACGCTCGCCCTCAAAAACACCGGACGCAAAAAGGTCAGCATCGTCTGCGCAAGCATGGGCGGAATCATGACAATGGCATATCTTTCAAAATACGGATATGATAAAATCGGCCGCTGCCTTTTCCTTTCCTCAACCTTCTGCGGCGCTCAGGTTGCCTGCGATGTTCTCACGGGGAGGCTCAACATCACGGCCGAAAACATTTATAACTACCTTTCAAACGGAAGCGCAAACGCGCTCGGAAAGTTTGCAATGGGCGCTCTCTATAAAACCGGCGCACTGAAGCTACTCACAAAGCTCACCGATTATATCCTTGAAAACAGGAAATCCGATGTCTATGGCCGCGTTCTTATACCGGTTTTAGGCCATTGCACATCCCTTTGGGGTCTCATCTGCGCCGAGGATTATGACACGGCAATGAACTTTATTTTCGGCTCAAGAGACAGCGTTTCAAAAACCTTTCTCAAGCGGACAGACGCGCTTCAGGCAATGATGAAAAAGAAGGAAGCGCTTCTTCATGAGATGGTTTCAAACGGCGTCAGGGTCAACGTCCTTTCAAATTACGGTTCACCGGTCACTCCGTTTTGCGAAAGCTCTGATTTTTCCGGAGACACAATTCTTGAGGCATATAACACCTCCGGCCTTGCAACGGTTGCAAAATTCAACAAAACGCTCGGTGAGGATTACAAGGCCGCAAACCCCGTTCTCCTTTCGCCGGACAACTGCGTTGACCTTTCAACTGCCGTTTTGCCGGAATATACATACATGATTAAAAACGCACCCCACGTTGCAGGCTCATACGGCACCGAATACAGCGATTTTGTGATGTATCTTCTTTCAACGAACGATTCTCCGAAAGCCGGAACCAATCCGCGCTATCCGCAGTTCATGGTTTCCGATTTCAACAAACAGACGCTCAAGGCGTTTGAATGACAGCAAAGCAAAAAGCCGGGCAATTCGCCCGGCTTTAAACATGGCTTTAAGCTTTACACATTATCCGAAGAACGCCTTTTTGCCCTTTTTTTGGGAACGGGAGTGACCTTCAAAAGCTCCGTCAAGACCGCGGAAACAAGCGCCGCGTTTTCAATGTCAAGAACATAATGCTCCTTTGCGCCGTCATACGGAAAACCGCATTCAGCCTTTTCCAAAAGAGACAAAACTTCCGGAAGCTTCTTAACAAAAACAGTGTTATCGCAGACAAGGAGAACCGGCTTTTCGTCAACATAGACCATGTACTCCCCGAACATCTTTTTATAGCGAGCGTTCTCAAACAAGCCGCAGACATTTTCAAAAACAAATTCAATATACTCCTTGCTTGTTGCCATTTTTTCACCGCCTTTTTTGAAAGCATATCACAATGAAGAGCAAAAAGCAAGCGGATGTTTTCCGGTTGCGGCGGAAATTTTTTGCGGCATATCTATAGTATTTGCTTCAACAATGTGGTAAAATATTTCAGAACAGGAGGAATCAAAAATGAATGTTACAAAAATCTGCAAGGGCGTAAAGCTCGGATATCACCAAACGGACAGGTTCAAAACAACAACAATGTCCTTGAACATTGTCTCTCCCCTTGACGCAAAAACGAGCGAAAAGGCGCTTTTAATACATCTTCTTGCGCGGACAACAAGGCAGCACCCGGCTTTGTTTGAAATGAACCGTGCGCTTGCAAAGCTTTATGGCGCAATCATTTCACCGTCCGTTTCAAAGTATGGCGAGGCGCTTGTTTTGAGCCTCAACCTTGTTTGTCTTGACGACAGGTTCACCCTTGAAAAAGAGCCAATCACGGAAAGCTGCATCAAGCTCCTTCTCTCCTGCCTTTTTGAGCCGGATATCACCCCGGATGGCTTTAAAAAGGAAAATGTTGACCGCGAAAAAAGGCTCCTTCTTCAAAAGCTTGAAAGCGAAAAGGACGATAAGCGCCTTTATTCCCTCAACCGTATGTTTGAGGAAATGTGCAAGGATGAGGCGTACTCCTTGAACAAGCTCGGAACAAAAGAAGGCATTGAAAAAGCAACCGGAAAAAGCCTTTTTGAAGAATGGAAAAAGCTCCTTTTCACCTCCCCGGTTCAAATTAATTACATTGGAAGAAAGAGCGAAAAGGAAATCACCGATATCGTGAAGCCATATTTTGAAAAGCTTGAAAGGAAAAGCATCATTGACGTCACAACAGAGTTTCTCACCGAAAGCTGCGGCGTGAACACCGTTAAAGAAAAGCAGAACGTCAAACAGGGCAAGCTTGTCATCGGATACCGCGCAGGCATGACATACAGCATGGACAATTATGCCGCGCTTAAGGTTATGACGGCGGTTTTCGGCTCCGGAACCTTTTCAAAGCTGTTCATGAATGTGCGTGAAAAGATGAGCCTTTGTTATTATTGCAGCGCGTCTCTCATCAACTCAAAGGGTATCATTGCCGTTCAAAGCGGAGTTGAAACAAAAAACGCTCAAAAGGCTCTTGACGCCATTGACCACGAGCTTTCAGAGGTTCAAAACGGAAACTTCACCGATGAAACCGTGAAGCAGGCCAAGCTTTCAATTTGCGACACCCTCTGTTCCGTTGAGGACGCAGCGGATGAGATTGACTCATGGTTCAAGTCTTTTTGCTCGTTTGGAGAATTTTTCACGCCGCAGGAGGTTGCAGAGCTTATCAAAAATGTCAGCCGTGAGGAAATTCTTGTTGCGGCCGCGGGCGTGACAAAGGACACGGTGTTCATTCTTGAAAGCGACAGAAAGGAAAGCGCAGATGAATAAGAAATATATTAAAAACGACCTTCTTTCGGACGGCTATTATGAAATTGACCACGACAGCGGACTGAAGATTTTTGTGATGGAAAAGCCGGAATACACCGGCGCCTTCGCAATGTTCGGAACAAAGTACGGCTCAATAGACACCTGCTTTAAGCTCCAAAACGAAAAGGATTACACAAGCGTTCCGGAGGGCATTGCACACTTCCTTGAACACAAGCTTTTTGAAAGCGAGGAGCTTGACGCCTTTGAGCTTTTTGCAAAAACCGGCGCAAACGCAAACGCTTTCACCTCCTTTGACCGCACCTGTTACATCTTTTCCTGCAGCAGCAATTTTGAAAAGTCTCTTGAAATTCTTCTTGACTTTGTCAAAAAGCCGTATTTCACCGAGCAGACCGTTCAAAAGGAGCAGGGTATCATCGGACAGGAGATAAGAATGTATCAGGATGACCCGGACTGGCAAACGCTGTTCAACCTCTTGCGCGGTCTTTTCAGCAAAAACCCGGTCAGGATTGACATTGCCGGAACAAAAGAGTCCATTGCAAAAATCAACGCAAAGCTGCTTTACAGCTGCTATAACACGTTCTATAACCTTTCAAACATGGCTCTTGCCGTTGCGGGCAACGTCAGCGTTCAAAAGGTTCTTGAAATTGCGGACAAGGTTCTTCCAAAAGAGGAAAAAGTGACCTTTGAACAGATTATTCCAAAGGAGGACGAGGGCGTTGTTACCCGTTTCACGGAGGAAAAGCTCGGCGTTGACGTCACAAAATTTGCGCTCGGCTTCAAGGAAAGTCACCGCTCTCCCCTGCGCAGCGCAAAGGAGCTTGTCTGCGTGAACCTTGCCCTCGGAATAATTGCCGGAAGGGTTTCTCCGCTTTACTGCAGACTGCTTGAAGAGGGGCTTATCAACCAGTCGTTCGGGTCGGAATACTTCACCGGCCGCGGCTTTGCCGTTCCGATTTTCACCGGTGAAAGCTCAGAGCCGGAAAAGGTTCGTGATGAAATTCTTCGTGAAATTAAAAAATACCGCGAAAGCGGAATTTCGGACGAGGATTTTGAAACGGTCAGAAAGCGCCGATACGGCCATGAGGTGCTCGGCTTCAACGAGACAGAGAACATGGCAAACGCCCTCATTGACTCATATTTCAACGGCTTCGGCCTTTTTGATGTTCTTGAGGCGTATCAGGCCGTCACAAAAAAAGACGTTGAAGAAGCCCTCAGAACTCATTTTGACGAAAACAACTGCTGCCTTTCGGTGGTGAGGTGAAATCTCAGGGAGGTGCCTTTTGTGAACAATGACATATGCATTGGCAATTCAGACGAGCTTGAATTTGTTTTGTTCTGCATTGAAAGCATTGCAAAAAAGCTGAATGTCGGCGGAGAAAAGGTTTTTGACGCTCTTTCAAAACAAAGCGACATTCTTCAAAGCTATGTCATCCCCTCTTATGATATTCTTCACACGCAGGGCAAGGAGTATATCACGGAAGATATCCTTTCCGTGATGAAAGAAAGGGGTGTCAGGGTGTGAAGCTCTTTCATGGTTCAAACGCAGAAATCAAAGCGCCCGACCTTCTCCATTCGAGGATAAATGTTGACTTCGGCCGTGGTTTTTATGTTACTCCGATTTTTGAACAAGCTGAAAAATGGTGCAAAAAGTTCATAAGAAAAAAAGAACCCGGAATCGTTTCATGCTATGACTTTGACGAAAGCGCACTTTCAAAGCTTAAAGTTCTGCGCTTTGATTCATATTGCGAGGACTGGCTCAACTTTATCCTGCTCTGCCGCAGCGGCAAGGATAAAAGCGAATATGACGTTGTTATCGGCGGCATTGCGAACGATAAGGTTTTCAACACGGTTGAGCTTTTCTTTGACGGACTTATTGACAAATCCGAGGCGCTTAAAAGGCTCAGGTTTGAAAAGCCGAATTTGCAGCTTTGCCTGCGGAGCGAAAAGGCGCTTGGGTTTTTAAAATTTGAAAGGGGTGTCAGGGTGTGAAGGCCAATCCCGTTTTGCTCCAAAAAAAATACGCAAGAATAATTGAGGCTTTTTCAAAAAAAGAGGGGTTGACTCTTTTTGAAGCCCTTGACTTTTTTTATCATTCTGAAACCTATGACCTCATGAGCAACGGAATTTCCGATATGCACTGCATGAGCGATGCCTATCTTGTTGAAGACCTTGAAAACGAATATAAATCATCACTGAAAAAATAAGGAGAATAACTTATGGCAAAAGCACTTGTCCTTGCGGAAAAGCCGTCCGTTGCGCGTGACATTGCGCGCGTTCTTGGCGCAAAAAGGAGCGCGGACGGCTTCATTGAGGGCGATAAATACGTTATAACCTGGGCGCTCGGTCACCTTGTCACCCTCGCCGACCCGGACGCCTATGACGATAAATACAAGGCCTGGCGGCTTGAGGACTTGCCAATGCTTCCGGAAAAGATGAAGCTTGTTGTCATCAAGCAGACCTCAAAGCAGTTTCGCACCGTTTCAAAGCTCATGGGAAGGGCGGACATTGACCGTCTCATCATTGCAACGGACGCGGGACGCGAGGGTGAGCTTGTTGCAAGATGGATAATGATGAAAGCCCACTTCAAAAAACCGGCGTTTCGCCTTTGGATTTCCTCCCAGACAGACCGGGCGATTAAAGAGGGCTTTTCAAAGCTTAAACCGGCAAAAGAATATGACAACCTTTATTATTCCGCTCAGGCAAGAGCGGAGGCGGACTGGCTTGTTGGGCTGAATGTGACAAGGGCGCTGACCTGCCGCTTCAACGCGCAGCTCTCCGCCGGAAGGGTCCAAACTCCCACCCTTGCGCTCATTGTTCGGCGTGAGGAGGAAATTCTCGCCTTCAAGCCGAAGGACTTTTTCACGCTTCAGGCGGTTTTGAAGGGCTTTTCGGCAACATTCAGAGATGGGAAAAACAACACCCGCTTTTCCGACCGAGCCTTTGTTGAGGGAATTCAAAAGTCACTCGCAGGGAAAAACGCAACCGTTTCAAGGCTTGAAAAAAGCGGAAAAAAGCAAGCTCCCCCGGCGGCGTATGACCTCACGGAGCTTCAGCGCGATGCCAACAAAAAGTTCGGTTATTCCGCAAAGCAGACCCTCTCTTTGATGCAGAGCCTTTATGAGCGTCACAAGGTTCTCACCTATCCGCGAACGGACTCACGTTACATAACGGACGACATTGTTGCAACAATTCCGGAAAGGCTGCGTGCAGTGGCTCAGGGGTCTTATCAAAAGGCGGCAATGACGCTTTACCGCAAGCCGCTTTGTGTGAAGTATATCGTCAACAACGCAAAGGTCACCGACCACCACGCAATCATTCCAACCGAGCAGGCGGCAAACCTTTCAAAGCTCACTTTTGACGAGCGGAACATCTATGACCTTGTTGTCAAGCGCTTTCTTGCCGTTCTTTCGCAGCCGTGCGAATATGACGAGGTTAAGGTTACGCTTGACATCGGCCAAAAAAGCTTTTTTGCCAAGGGAAAGGTTATGAAAAAAAGCGGCTGGAGGGAGATTTACGGCTCTCTTTCAGACGAGGAGGATGAGGACGCGGAAATTAAAAGCCAGTCTCTTCCGGAGCTGAGAGAAGGCATGACCCTCCCCGTTCTCAACACAAAAATTGTCACCGGAAAAACAAGACCCCCGGCGCGGTACACCGAGGCGACCCTCCTTTCTGCGATGGAGAACCCTTCAAAGCAGATTGAGGACAAAAAGCTCAAGGCCATTATTGAAACCACGAGCGGACTCGGCACCCCGGCAACAAGGGCGGATATCATTGAAAAGCTTTTTGACAATTTTTCCATTGAAAGAGTCGGAAAGGAAATTCACCCGACTGCAAAGGGAAAACAGCTCATTAAAATTGTTCCGCCTGACCTCAAAAGCGCAACGCTCACCGCCCAATGGGAGCAGCAGCTTCAAAACATCAGCCGCGGAACGGCAAGCATGAAAAAGTTCATCGGTGAAATGAGGGACTATGCCTCGGAGCTTGTTTCAACCGTCATTGCATGCAACGCGCAGTATACACATGACAACATGACAAAGGAAAAATGCCCCGTCTGCGGAAAATATCTCCTTGAGGTCAACGGAAAAAAGGGAAAGCTTCTTGTTTGTCAGGACAGGGAGTGCGGTTTCCGCAAAGGACTGACTCAGACAACAAACGCACGCTGCCCGAACTGCCACAAAAAGCTTGAGCTGCGCGGCGAGGGGGAGAAAAAAATCTTTGCCTGCGTCTGCGGATACCGCGAAAAGCTTTCCGATTTCAACAAGCGAAAAGCAAGTGACGGCGCCGGAAAGCATGACGTTCTCTCATACATGAGAAAGCAGGAAAAGGAAAAGCAGCCTCAAAACAACGCCATGGCCGACCTTCTCAAGGGCTGGTTCGATTAATTGCACAAAAAATTGTTTCATGTTTTGTGAGTTTTTCTGCTTTAGGGCTTGAAAAAATTCTCCGGTTGTTATAAAATGTCTGTTGATTGGAAACAATTACTTATGTTCAAAAACAAAATTATCCATAAAATGAAAGGAAAGACCCAAATGAACGTATTGAACAAAAAATCCGTTGAGGACATTGACGTCAAGGGCAAAAGAGTCCTTGTCCGCTGTGACTTCAACGTAAAAATGGAAAACGGCGTTATCACAAGCGACAAGAGAATTGTTGCTTCACTCCCGACAATTAAATATCTCATTAACCACGGCGCAAAGGTTATCCTCTGCTCCCATCTTGGCCGACCCAAGGGTCAGTTCAACCCGGAATTCTCCCTTGCTCCCGTTGCAAAAAGACTCAGCGAGCTTCTCGGTCAGGACGTTAAAATGGCCAAAGACGTTATCGGAGACAGCGCAAAAAAGCTTGCCTCCTCCCTCAAGGACGGCGAGGTAATGCTGCTTGAAAACGTCCGCTTCCACGCCGAGGAGACCAAGAATGACCCCGAATTTTCAAAGGCTCTTGCTTCTCTTGCGGATATTTATGTCAATGACGCTTTCGGTTCAGCCCACAGAGCCCACAGCTCAACAACCGGCGTTGCAAGTTATCTTCCGGCCGTTTGCGGCTTCCTCATTCAGAAGGAGCTGAAATATATCGGCGGTGCGCTTGAAAACCCGAAGAGACCCCTTGTTGCAATCCTCGGCGGCGCAAAGGTTTCCGATAAAATCGGCGTTATCACAAACCTTCTTTCAAAGGTTGACACCCTCATCGTCGGCGGCGGAATGGCATACACCTTCTTTGCCGCTCTCGGCCACTCGGTCGGAACCTCAATCTGCGAAACGGACAAAATTGACCTTGCAAAGCAGATGATGGCTGACGCAAAGAAAAAGAACGTCAACTTCCTCATCCCCGTTGACAATGTTGTCGGCAAGGAATATAAGGCCGACACCGAATATATGACCGTCAACTCGGATGATATCCCGGACGGCTGGATGGGTCTTGACATCGGACCCAAGACAACAAAATTGTTTGCTGACGCCGTTAAGGACGCCGGAACCGTCATCTGGAACGGACCGATGGGCGTTTCCGAGTGGGAACACTTTGCTTCTGGCACAATCGGCGTTGCAACCGCCATTGCAAACAGCAACGCAATTTCAATCATCGGCGGCGGAGACAGCGCTGCGGCCATTGAAAAGCTCGGCTTTGCAGACAAGATGAGCCACATCTCAACCGGCGGCGGTGCCTCGCTTGAATTCCTTGAGGGCAAGGAGCTTCCCGGTGTTGCGGCTCTTAACGATAAATAATTCTTTTCGTTAATTTACACTTTTAAAAATAAAGGAGTCATTCAAAATGAAAAAAGAACTTCGCAAGGCAGTCATTGCCGGAAACTGGAAGATGAACAACACTCCCTCGCAGACAACCGCTCTCATCAATGAGATGAAGCCCCTTGTTGCAGACGCCGACTGTGACGTTGTTCTCTGCGTACCTTATATTGACATCCCGGCAGCCGTTGAAGCAGCCAAGGGTTCAAACATCAAAATCGGCGCCGAAAACGTCCATTTCAAGGCTTCGGGCGCATATACCGGTGAAATTTCAACCGATATGCTCAAGGAAGCAGGCGTTGAATATGTTGTTATCGGCCACAGCGAAAGAAGAACCTATTTCGGTGAAACCGACCAGACCGTCAACCTGCGCTCCCTTGCAGCGCTCAACGCCGGTCTCAAGGCCATCATCTGCGTTGGTGAAACTCTTGAACAGCGAGAGCTCGGTTACACCGAAACCCTCCTCAAGTTCCAAACAAAGATGGCTTTGACCAATGTTAAGCCCGAGCAGCTTAAGAACGTCATCATCGCCTATGAGCCCGTCTGGGCAATCGGAACCGGCGTCACCGCAACGGCCGACCAGGCTGACGAGGGCAACGGCTTTGTTCGCGCAGCCATTGCAGAAGCTTACGGCGCAGACCTTGCCGAAACCGTTACCGTTCAGTACGGCGGCTCAATGAACGCAAAGAACGCTGACGAGCTTGTTTCAAAGGTCAATGTTGACGGCGGCCTCATTGGCGGCGCGTCACTCAAGGCTCAGGACTTCTCGGTTATCGTTAAGGCCGCAAGCAAATAATTAAACAAAACAAAATGGGGTTGCTTTGCAGCCCTTTTTTGAAAGACTGAATTTTGAAAGGCAAGATAAACTTATGAAAAAAACTGTTTTACTTTGCATTATGGACGGCTTTGGAAAGAACCCGTCAAATTACGGCAATGCCATTGCCGCGGCCAACAAGCCGAATCTTGACCGCCTTATGAGTGAAAACCCGATGACATATATCGGAGCCTCCGGAATGGACGTTGGCCTTCCCGACGGCCAGATGGGCAACAGCGAGGTCGGCCATACCAACATCGGTGCCGGAAGAATTGTTTATCAGGAGCTGACAAGAATCACAAAATCCATTCAGGACGGAGACTTTTTCAAAAACGAGGCTCTTGTCGGCGCAATGGAAAACTGCAAAAAGAACGGCTCTGCGCTTCACCTCATGGGTCTCATGAGTGACGGCGGCGTCCACAGCCACAACACTCATATGTATGCGATTGTTGAGCTTGCAAAAAGAATGGGACTTGAAAAGGTCTTTGTTCATTGCTTCCTTGACGGACGTGACGTTCCCCCGGCCTCCGGTGCGGACTATGTTGCCGAAACGATTGAAAAGCTCAATGAAATCGGCACCGGAAAGGTTGCAACGGTTATGGGCCGTTATTATGCAATGGACCGTGATAACCGCTGGGAGCGCGTTTCAAAGGCATATGCCGCAATGGTTTACGGCGAGGGCATCAAGAGTACCGACCCCGTTGAGGCCATCAAAAAGTCATATGAAACGATTGACGAGGACGGAAAGCACCTGACAGATGAATTTGTTCTTCCGACCGTCTGCCTTGAAAACGCAACCGTTAAAAAGAATGACTCCGTTGTTTTCTTCAACTTCCGCCCGGACAGAGCAAGGGAAATCACCCGCGCCTTTGTTGACGAAAGCTTTTCCGGCTTTGAAAGGAAGAACGGCTTCTTCCCGCTTTACTTTGTCTGCATGACTCAGTATGACGCAACAATGCCAAACGTCCACGTTGCCTTCAAGCCCGAACCGCTCAAAAATACCTTTGGCGAATACATCTCAAACCTCGGTCTCACTCAGCTCAGAATTGCCGAAACGGAAAAGTACGCTCATGTCACGTTCTTCTTCAACGGCGGCGTTGAAAAGCAGTTCAAGGGTGAGGACAGGATTCTTGTTGCCTCTCCGAAGGTTGCAACCTATGACCTTCAGCCGGAAATGAGCGCATATGAAGTAACGGACAAGGTTGTTGAGGCGGTCAAGTCAAACAAATATGACGCAATCATCCTCAACTTTGCAAACTGCGACATGGTTGGCCACACGGGCGTTTTTGAGGCTGCAAAGGCTGCCGTTGAAGCGGTTGACAAGTGCGTTGGAAGGGTTGCAGACGCAATTTATGAGATGAACGGCGTGATGCTCATCACCGCTGACCACGGAAACGCAGACAAAATGATTGCCGAGGACGGAACTCCCTTCACCGCGCACACAACAAACCCCGTTCCCTTTGTTGTTGTCAACCACAAGTGTGAAGTCCGTGACGGCGGAAGGCTCTGTGACATTGCCCCAACAATGCTCAAAATTATGGGTCTCCCCCAGCCCAAGGAAATGACCGGTGTGAGCATTGTGAAATAAGACTTTAATAATTTGGCTCTATGTCAATAGTTGGGGTAAAAAGTAAAAAGGAAATGAGGGAGCAGTCGCCGTCAGGCGGCTGCTTGATTGTTTAAAGCAAGAGATTTGTAGTAAAATATATGTAAGATACGGTTTCTGAAACGATCAAAGTTTTGGTAACCGTAAGCATTGCGCTTAAGAACTTTAATTCTATTGTTGCATCCTTCGGTGAAGCCGTTAGTAATATTGGTAAGCAATTCTTCAAATGACAAGTCTTCCCTAAGACAATATTTCAAAGCCGTCCGATGAGTCAGAGCTTCCATTTTTGTTTCCAGCTTTTTCAGA
>DJPI01000023.1 GCA_002438505.1 Ruminococcaceae bacterium UBA6416
CAATGAGCGAAAAGCTTGAAAAAATGACCAAGGAGAACTATGAGCTTAACGCAAAAATGACCGCCGCGATTGCTCAGAGTCTGACACAGATTAGAGACGAAAACAGCGAAAAGCTTGAAAAAATCCGCCTGACCGTTGACGAAAAGCTCAATGAAACGCTCACAAGGCGGCTCGACTCCTCTTTCAAAACAGTCAGCGAACAGCTTGAAAACGTCTATAAATCGCTTGGCGAGATGAAAATTCTTTCCTCCGGTGTTACGGAAAACGTAACCTCGCTCAACAGGATTCTCACCAATGTTAAAGCAAGAGGAACCTGGGCGGAGGTTCAACTTGAGGGACTGCTTGAACAGACGATTCCATCAATGTTTGTCAAGAACTACTCACCGGGCGCTTCAAGAGAAGTTGTTGAGTTTGCCGTTAAAATTCCCTCCGGAGATGACAAAAGCAGCTTTACATATCTTCCAATCGACTCAAAGTTTCCGGTCGAGGACTATATCCGCCTTTGCTCGGCGGCAGACAGCGGTGACACACAAGGTGTTGAAAGCGCACGCAAAGCGCTTGAAGCGCGCGTTATTGCTCAGGCAAAGGACGTTAAAAAGTATATCAACGAGCCTGCGACCACTCCGTTTGCAATCATGTATCTTGCAACCGAGGGGCTTTACAGTGAAATTATCGGTTCAAGAAACGGTATTGCCGAAAGGTGCCAGAACGAATTTCGCGTGATGATTGCCGGGCCGTCAACAATAACGGCGCTGCTCAATTCCCTTTCGGTCGGGTTCAGAGCGATGGCTATCAACGAAAAGGCCAAGGAGATCCGCACTCTCCTGGCCGCCGCAAAAACGCAGTATGAAAAATTCGGCATTGTTCTTGAAAAAGCACGCAAAAAAATTGACGAGGCCGGAAAAACGCTTGATGACGCTCAAACACGCAACGAGCAGATTCAAAAAAAGCTGCGCTCAGTTGAAGAACTTGAGCAAGGAGAAGCAGCCAGACTGCTTGACGTTGAATAAAAACACCAAATGCCGCTTTTTAATTTCGGAAAGCGGCACCTTTCTTTTTTTGCGGCATAATATATAGCAGCAGAAAAAACGAAAGGAGAAGGCATTATGTCCAATTATCTGATTTATCCGACAAAGGTTATGCGCATTACGCAAACATATCTTGGCTCAACCTCCCATTATCCCCACACAACAGGGAACCCGAAGGATTACCCCATTGACGAGGCCTGCACGGACGCTGGGCGCGAATGGCTCTACTGTCCATGTGATGAGATGAAACTGATAAGAATTTACGGGGTCGGCAACGGCGGAACAAACACAATTTGGCTCCAGTCAACCGGAAAAGTTGACTTTGCAGATTCGTCACGCGGCTTCTTCACGCTTCAGGTCACCCACCCGGATGACTCCGACCTTGAGCGGCTTTCCGTTGGACAAAAATTTTCAAGAGGTGAAGGAATCTGCCGCGAGGGAACGGACGGAGCAACCGGCAATCACTTCCATTTAAGCGGAGGAAAAGGGACTGTCACCGGCAACGGCTGGGTACTCAACTCCAACGGAAAATGGGTTCTTTCAACCACCGATGGAGCCGCAAAACCGGAAGAGCTCTTTTTTCTTGACAAGGCTTTCACAAAGGTTATTGACTCAAAGGGTCTTGTTTTCAAAGCACTTCCGGAAAGCGGCAAAAAAACCGAAAGGCCAAAAGCCGACCCCACGGGGAATTACAAGGTTACAAAAGCAGACGTTCTCAATGTGCGCACCGGCCCGGGAACGGAATTTCCGTATCTTAAATTCAGCGAGCTTTCAAAAGACGCACAAAATCAGGTGCTGAAGCTTTGGGGCGCAAAAATGAACGGCTACGTCAGAGGCACGGTGTTCACGGTGACTGAAACCAAAAACGGCTGGGGTAAAAGCCCCAGCGGCTGGGTCAGCCTCGAATATTGCGAAAAAATTTAAACAACCGCCGCTGCGGATCTTTTTCCGTTGCGGCGGCAATTTTATTATTATGAAAGTTCAAGAATTTTTTGTCCGTCCGTTTTTGCGTGCATTGAAAGCAAAAGAACCGATGCTGTCATTGCGGCAAAGCCGAAAATAAGGACGAACGGAAAGACCGTGGCTGAAAATTTTTCAACCAAAAAGCCGATAATCACAGGAGAAAGCAAAACGCTGACATACGCAAATCCCATCTGAGTGCCAATGACAGACTGAGAAATATCCTTTCCAAAAAGCGGCGGAGTAAGCTGAGTGAGATTCGGAAAAACAGGGCCTATTCCAAACCCGGCAAGAAAGAGTCCGGTAACGGAAGTATAAAGATTCGGAATGAGCAAAAGAACGATTGCGCAAAGAATTGCAGCCTGTCCGATAATTATCAGCTTAAGGCTTGAAAGCCTTGAAGCAGCAACTCCGGAAAGGAATCTTCCGGCTGTCATGCCCACAAAATACAAAGTAAAAAACGCAGCCGCCCGATCGGCCGACACCGAACGCGAAGAAACAAGAAAACTGCTTCCCCAACAGAGACAGACTGACTCAAGAGTGCTCAGCCAAAAGAAAGCCGATATGATTGCGCACGCCTTTTTTATTTTTAAAATTTCTCTGAGCTTTAAAATTTTTGTCTCGCCCTCATCGAATTTCGCCTTGCTCTTTTTCCAAAGCGGCAGAGCAATGAACATAATAACGGAAATTGCAGCTTGAAGTAGGAAGGCTGTTTTGTAACCGCCGCGCCAATTTCCCGAGTCGGAAAGTGCAATGGACATTATGTATGGGCTAAGCGTGACTCCAACGCCGTAAAAGCAATGGAGAAAGTTCATTCGGCGCGAGTCAAAATTTGTTGCAACATAATTGTTCAGCGCTGTGTCTATTGAACCGGCGCCGAGACCGAGAGGAACACAGCAGAGATAAAGCAGCCAAACGCTTTTTGAAACGGAGAAACCAAAAAGTGCAAGAGCGGTAAGCGCCGTACTGAGAGCAGCGGTTTTTCCCGTACCGAGTTTTTTTATCACATATGCACTCGAAAAGCTTGCAATGATTGTTCCAACATAAATTATGGAAGTAAAGCTGCTCAGATAAGATATCGGAACGGAAAATTCCTTATACATTACCGGCCACGCCGCGCCAATAAGTGAGTCCGGTATTCCAAGACTTATATAGCCGAGAAAAATCACGGCAAGCAGCAAAACAGTCATCAAACTCCCCTTTCCCGGATAATAAGCAGGACTCCGTTGCGGACGGAAATTTCCGCACCCTCGCCGGTCAGCTCATTGCTCACACCGAGCGGAAAGGATGAAGTAAGTTCAGCATTGTTAAGCGTATACTTAAAGCCGCGCTCGGTAACTCCAAGTGACTTTTCGGTAAGCGAAAAGACAGAAACGGTTCCTGTTTCTCCCTTTTGAAAAGTGAGCAAAGAATTCTTCACCGCTGTCACACACTCGCGCTCGGAAAGAAGAACGCCGCTTGCACCCTTTTCACAAAGATACTGAAGAAGTTGAAGGTTTGCAAATGTATGGTCAAGCCGACCTCCGAGGGCACCGAAAAGAACAAAGTTTTTATATCCGCGCTCAAGACCGCGGCAAATGGCAAAAAAGGTGTCCGTCTCATCCTTTACACATGGGTGCACCTCAACATTTTCAATCTTGGGGATTTCTCCGAGCGAATCAAAATCGCCAACAACAAGATCGGGAATAATATTATTTTCAAGCGCCTTGCGATATCCCGCGTCTGCGCAGACAACAAAGTCACCGTCATCTTTTTTAAAATCAATTTTTCCGCAGTCTCCGGCAGCGATTATATAGCAGGTATTCATAGCATTTCCTTTCAGCGCAATAAACTGACGAAATTATACCACACAACTCCCCTTTTTTCAAGCTTGCCCTTTTCATATCGGGGCAAGGCTGCGTCATATTAATGTTCCGAGGTGGTATAATGCTTAATTTTATTGAAAAACTGAATTCCCTTGTTTGGGGCACGCCAACGCTGGTGCTGATAATTTCTGTTGGAATATATTACACAGTCAGACTCAAGTTCTTCCAGTTTTCAAAGCTTGGGCTTTGGCTTTCAAACACTCTTTTTGCAATTTTCCGTGAAAAGGATGTCATCTCCGGCAGAGGAAAAGACGGTTTTTCACAGTTTCAGGCGATGGCAACCTCTCTTGCGGCAACGGTTGGAACAGGAAATATTGCCGGTGTTGGCTCGGCAATTACAATCGGCGGTCCCGGCGCGGTGTTCTGGATGTGGTTTTGTTCAATTTTTTCAATGATGACAAGTTACGCGGAAAATTCGCTCGGAATTTATTATTGCACCCAAAACGAAAATGGAAGAAGAATCGGAGGGCCGATGTATTATCTCAAGGACGGGTTCAAAAAAAGTCATGTTTTTTCAAAGCTTGGAAAAGCCCTTGCCGTCCTCTTTTCCGTGTTCACTCTTTTTGCCTCATTCGGAATCGGGAACATGACACAGTCGAACTCAATTTCACTCTCGCTTAATTCCTCGTTCGGAGTTTCAAAGTTTATTGCCGGTGCCGTCACGGCGGCGCTCACTCTCTTTGTCATCCTTGGCGGCTCCGGCCGCATTGGCAAGCTTACTGAAAGGCTTGTTCCGTTTATGGCTCTGTTTTATATCGGAGCCTCCCTTTGCATTATTATTTCTAATTTCAATAAAGTTCCGTCAGTATTTGGTGTAATTTTTAAAAGTGCGTTTTATCCCTCGGCAGCTCTCGGCGGCTTTTCCGGTGCAGCGCTCAAAAGATGCATTTCAACAGGTTTTCGCCGCGGAGTTTTTTCAAATGAGGCCGGTCTCGGCTCATCGGTAATGGTGGGCTCCTCCTCAAACGTCCGAGAACCGGCCGTTCAGGGGATGTGGGGAATTTTTCAGGTTTTTGCCGACACTGTTGTAATCTGTTCAATAACGGCGCTTGTTCTTCTTTGCGTTTCTGTCAGAACCGTTCCGATTGAAGCCGCACTTCAAAGGAATGAAAGCATTCAGTACGTTTCCTTAATAAGCGGCAAGGAAGAAACAACGCCGCTTTGCGATTCCTGTGAAAGACCTCTTTTCAGCATCTCACCGGACGGCAGAATCACGGAAAGCAAAGAAAAAACCTATATCAATGTTATGGCTCTCAAAAAAACGGAAAACGGTTTTTTGCTTGAAAAAATTGAGGGTGCATCGCTCGTTTCGCTCGCGTTTGGCTCTGTATTCGGAAAATGGGCGGATGTAATTCTTTCGATTGCCATCACGCTTTTCGCCTTTTCAACAATTATCGGCTGGTCATTTTACGGCGAAAGGAGCCTTGAATTTTTAACAGCGGGGCGCGGAACAACGCTTTACCGCATATTTTTTGCAGCACTGACTTTCATCGGCGCCGTTTCAAAGCTTTCCGTTGTTTGGAGCATCTCTGACATCTTCAACGCACTGATGGCAATTCCGAACCTAATCGGCGTGATTCTTCTTTCGGGCGATGTTATAAAAATTACGCAGAACTATCTTGGGCGAAAAAAAGAAAAAGAGCTTTCTCCCCTTTTGAACGTGCGCGGCGGATATTGATTTTTCCGCTTTGCAGTGGTATACTAATTATAAAGTTTAAAGCAAAAGGAAAAGAAAAATGAACATTCAGATTTTCGGCACGGCAAAGTGCTTTGACACAAAAAAGGCGCAGAGATACTTCAAGGAGCGGAAGATCAAGTTCCAGTTTGTTGACCTTTCAAAATTCAGCATGAGCAATGGCGAGCTTAAAAGCGTCCGAAGCGCCATTGGCGGAAAACTTGACGACCTCATCAATGAAAAGTCAAAAAAATATGATTCATCATTCATAAAGTATCTTGCCTCAGACGAGGCCAAGGAAGAAAAGCTGCTTGAAAACGGCGAGCTTTTCAAAACACCTATCGTAAGGAACGGAAAAAAAGCCACTGTCGGCTACTGTCCCGACATCTGGAAACAATGGGAAACGGAGGAAAAAAACTAATATGGTAACGCAGGAACAAATAAACAGAATCAATGAACTTTCAAGAAAAGCAAAAGCGGAAGGTCTCACGGAGAAGGAGCAAGAGGAGCGCCAAAAGCTGCGCCGACTTTATATTGACTCATTCAAAGAGAGCCTCGTCTCTCAGCTTGAAAACACATATTACATTGATGACACCGGCCACAAGAAAAAGGCCACCAGAAAAACAAATAAATAATAAGTCAAACGGGGACTGCCTGCATCAAAATGCAACAGTCCCTGTTTTTGTTATTTATGCGGCACTGTATCGGTGCGTATGTTTGTTGTGTTGTCATAGACAGCGCGGCTCTCCGGCTTTTCTGTCTCCTCGGTTTTTTTGAGGTAAGAGTTGCGGAATATCACATCACAGCATACCTCGTTAGAAAGAAAGACGGCATAGTATTCGCCGCTTTGTGCGGTATTTTCTCCGGAAGATAAAAAGTTTTCATGAATCTTCAGCAAGGAAACAACGTCTTTCGCTTTTTCATATTCCACGCCCGAAAAGCCGCAGAATACTCTTTCACACGAATTGACAAAGCGTTCGACATCTTCATCGGTGATGATAATTTTTCTTTGTCCATCCGTTTTTGCAATCACCAGTCTGCATTCAAAAATCCTTTTGTTTTCATCGGCAAGCAGCGTTACAAGAACCTTTTTTTCGCCGGATTCATCAGCAGAGGCAACAAAGGAACATTCGGTTTTTCCCTCCCTTTCTGTCGCACTCAAGGCCGAATATGAAAGCTTTTCTTCACCAAGTGAATTATATCTTTCAGCAAAGAGAGCTATGTTTGCAGATTTTCTGTTTTCACATGAGCAAAGCGCAAAAAGCAGCAAAATAAGCAGCAAAAGCCTGATTGTTTTTTTCATCAACTCACAACCTTTCCCAAAATGTTATTCCGATTCGGCGATTCTTAGAACAAACGGTTCGGCAGCCACCTTTTGATGGCTGCCGAACCGCAAGAAAAGATTTATAAAAAGGGGAGAGAGGATGTCTGTTTTAATCAGGCAACAACAGAGAAAACCTTGTCCTCATCGCTGTCCGATACCCAGGAGCGGATAACCGAGGGATGTTCAAAAATTTCATCAAGGCGCTTCATAAACGGGACAATCTCGCCGAAGTCAAGCGCTCTGTGGTCAAAAGCAATGCAGATTGGAAGAACTTTTCTTGCTTCAATTTCTTTTCTGCCATCGCTCTTTTTAACAACAAGCGGCTTTTCAAGCACAGTGCCAACAGAAAGCGCACAGACCTGCGGCGGAACAATTTCAAGAAGTGCGATTGCTCCACGCTGAGAAAGATATGTTGAACCGATGTTTGAAACGGTTACGGTTCCCTGTTCAAGATCCTTAATTGTGAGGCGCTCGGTTTCCGGAATGCTTTCGTATTCACGCTTTGCTTTTCCGCGGAAGTGAGAAATTTTGCATTTTCCAAAGTTTGCGCCGTAAAGCCTTCCGATTGTTTGGAAGATTCTTCCTTTTTTGAGGTTTTTCATTGTGTTATCAAAAGATACCGAATACATGGCCTCGGTAAGATTTGTTTTTTCTGCACGGCGGCGAACATCATTGATATACGCCGTCATTTCATCAAGGTTCTTGTTTCCGAAATCACGCAAGTTGATCGTCATCATCTTTCCGTTCGGAAGAATGGTAGGCATTGAAATATTTATATCGGAAAAGGTGTCAATTCTTCCGCGGACAAGCTTTTTGTCAAATTCAATGTGGGAATTCATAATGGGAGCCGCCTTGAGACCCTCGGAGATAACTTTAAGCATGAGCGTGTTGAAGGTGATTTTTTCTTCACTGGAACGGTTCTGATTGAGCCTTTTATACTCTTTGAAAAACTTTGTAACATCCGGCTCATACATATAAGTAACGTGAGGAATGTTCTGCCACGACTCGGTTGTCATGTTGGCAACAATTTTTCTCTGGATTCCGAAGTATTCTGTGTTTGTAATAGTCATAATGGCATCTCCTTACATATTTAATCTAATTTGAGGAAGTTCCGGCCTTTTGCCGGCATTCACGGCGATCGCGTTGACCGTTTGTTAACTTTGTGTTAACATATTACCACATTTTTGCTAGGAAGTCTATAGCTGCCTTGTACAAATTGCGGATAATATTTACAATCTTTTGTTGATATTGCATAAATTAATGAGTCATCATTCACCGTTGAGAAGATTATGCCATTCTTTCCTTAATCTGACTTTAAAGCCAAAAAATACTTTCCTCTTTTTTTAAGAATACAAGATATATTTAAATTGCACTTAAACGGAGCAATAAAAATTCCGCCTTATATGCAGTTCGGCAGGAGGCAATCCCCTGTTGACCGCAAGGCGGATGTATTGTATAATTACTGATAAGAAGGTGAACAAGATGAAGAAAAAACTTTCCGGCGATGAAATTAAATATATTGCGATTGCAGCAATGCTTCTTGATCACTTTGCATGGACATTTTTGAGCTTCAATTCCCCCATTGCGCAGGCTTTTCATATTGTTGGCCGCATCACCGCTCCGATAATGTGTTTTTTTATTGCACAAGGCTTTATACACACGAAAAATGTCAAAAAATACCTCTTCCGTCTGCTTATCTTCGCGCTCATCTCGCAATATCCCTGGTGCATTATGCACGGCCAAAAAATCAATGAATTCCCTCTGAACATGATTTTTACGCTGTTATTTGCTCTGCTTGCCGTCTGCGCCGAGGCAAAAATTGAAGAAGCGCCGGTTCGCATTATTACGGTTTTTCTCTGTGCCGCAGCAACAATGAAATCCGACTGGTGCTTCTTTGCGGTGCTTTGGAGTGCGATATTTTACAAATATCGCGGCAACAATAAGAAAATGCTGCTGCACTTTTCGCTCGTTTCTTTTGCTTATACGGCATACATTTTCCTCGGGTCATTTGAAAACGGTGCCGGACTTTCAAAAAGTCTTTTCTCCTGCCTTTTTACGCTCGGAACATTTTTGAGCCTTCCTCTCCTTTCGGCATATGACGAAAATGTGAAGCCGGGCAAAATAAGCAAATATGTTTTTTACTTTTTTTATCCGGCACATATGCTGCTGCTGGGTATAATTAAGCACCTTGCCTAAAGCATTTGATACGGCTTGGGGCTGACGGATATACGGTTGTAAGCCTTATCTTTCACACTCAAAGCAAACCCAGCCTTTGTCGCTGTGGCGTGCCTTGATTTTAAAACCGTACTTTTTGAACGCGGAAATCACGTCCTGCTCTTTCGTGTCAATAATCCCGCTTGTGATGAACACTGCTGTGTCTTTCATGAAAGATGCAACATCCTTGCAGAACAATATGATAACATCCGCAACAATATTGGCAACAACAACGTCAAACTTTCCCCTCACCTTATCGGTAAGATTGCCCTCAAGGACGGTATATTCCGGTTCTTTGAAGCCGTTTGTCAATCCGTTTTCCTTTGCGGTTTTAACGGCGAGCGCATCAATATCAACACCTACTGCCCTTTTTGCGCCGAGAAGGAGCGATGCAACCGAAAGGATTCCGCTGCCGCAGCCGACATCAAGAACCTCGGTGTCCGGCGTAATGTATTTTTCAAGCGCTTCAAGACAAAGACGTGTTGTTTCGTGGGTACCGGAACCAAAAGCAAGACCGGGTTCAATGCTCAAAACAGTTCGCCCCTGAGGGTCGGCGTCCTCCCAGAGAGGCCGGATAAGCAGCCTTTTTCCAACTGGCATCGCGTGGAAATACTGCTTCCAGTTGTTCTCCCACTCCTCTTTTTTGCATTCATTTGTTTCAATTTCGTTTTCAATACCCTCGGCTGAGAGTCTTTCGCGCAGGAAAGAAACGGCCTCAAGGGGATTTTCCTCCGGAGAGATATAGACATGAACAAAGGCTTTTGTTCTGTCCTTTTTCAAAAGCTCTTCATCAATTAAATCAATATGGGCAATTTCCCACGCCTGCTCTTCAAGGTCGCGATAATCTTCAATGTATATTCCGTAAGGCACAACCATTGTTGCAATATCGCCGGCCTTTTCAACATCATCGGCCTTTACGCTGATTTTAACTTCTGTCCATTCGCTCATTTTGCTTTAACCTCCATTTTTAAAATTGCGGCTGAAAGCGCCGGAAGATGCACAGAACCATTTCTCACCTTTTCGCCGAGAAGCGACTGTGCGTTTTTCCATTCTTCGGGAAGATAATAGTCTATTTCCTGCTCATTACGGTTGACAACAACAAAAATACTGTCCGTTTTGTCCTGACGTGTGAATGCAAGGCAGGAGAGCATTTCCGAAACAGTGAAAAATGTTCCCTCTTTAAGGCAATGGCATTCTTTACGGATTTCCCCGAGCTTTTTGTAATATGAAAGCAAATCCTGATTTTCGCTTCCCCAAGGGTAACAAACGCGGTTGAACGGATCTTTATAGCCCTGCATTCCGGCTTCATCGCCGTAATAAAGCGATGGAACACCCGGAAGCGTATATTGAATTGCAGCAGCAATTTTAAGAAGTCTGACTCCCCTTTCATACTGTTCAAAAGAGAGCGCATGTTCACTCTGCCAAAGGCGGTCGCGTCCTTCGCAGCTTTCGCCGGCAAGAGCTGTGATCGCCCTCATTGTGTCATGAGTTCCGATATGATTCATCAGAACATCAACAACACATTTCGGATAATTTTCAAGCACGGTTAGTATCTTTTCGGAAAAGCCTTCAACAATTCCACTTCTGATGAAGCCTAAAATTGCTTCAGAGAAGGGATAGTTCATCACAGAGTCAAGCTGAGCACCCTGAAGATATCTCCGCCTCTGAGAGTAGCTGCACTTGTTTGAAGCGTCCTCCCAAACCTCACCGAGGATGAGTGCATCGCTCTTTTCGCTTTTTACGGCCTTGCGGAACTCATCGAGAAATTTATCCGGAAGTTCATCCGCAACATCAAGCCGCCAACCGCGCACACCGGCTTTAAGCCAGTGCCTTGCAACGCCGTTTTCTCCGGTTATGAAGTTTATGAAGCTCTCGTTTTCCTCGTTAACCTCCGGAAGCGTTTCAAAATTCCACCAGCATTTGTAATCGTACGGCCAGGAGCGGAAAGTGTACCAGCTGAAAAACGGTGATTTTTCCGACTGATACGCACCGACCGTGTCATATCTTCCGCGGCGGTTAAAATACCGGCTGTCATCTCCAGTATGGCTAAAAACGCCGTCAAGAATAATTGAAATTCCGAGTTTTTCCGCCTCGGCGCAAAGTTCTTTAAGGCTACCCTCGGTTCCGAGAACGCTGTCAACCTTTTCATAATCAGATGTGTCATAACGGTGATTGCTCTGCGCCTCAAAAATCGGGTTGAGATATATGCAGCCGACACCAAGACTTTTGAGATATGGAAGCTTTTCTTTTATGCCCTCAAGGTCTCCTGAGAAATAATCGTTATTGAGAACCTTTCCGCGTTCATTGGGCCGCCAGCAAGGTTCACCGCCCCAATCGTTGCGCAGCACGCGGTCTGAAGGTACGTTTTCCTTTTCCGTACCGGAACAATAGAATCGGTCGGGAAAAATTTGATAGATAATATTTCCCTTGAGCCATTCCGGCGTTTGGAAGTCCTTTTCAAAAACCGTAAGCTGAAAATCGTTCTTTCCGCCGCTGAGAAGGCCGCAGGAGCCGGAGTTTTTCCGGATTGCTGTTTTTCCCCACGGGGTTGTGTATTCAAAATGATAAAAATAAAGCCCGGTATCGTTCTGAACATAGTCAAGGCACCACCATTCCTCGCTCTCGCCCTGCATTGAGAGCCAGAAAAACGGAAAGCGCTTTTCTTCTGCACCGTCTTTTTTGATAACAAGCTCAACACCGCTGCACGAAAGCGAACGCGGAAGAACAATCTTGAATGTAATTTTTTCGCCCTGCTTCACTGCGCCGAACGGCGTTTTGTGGAGCGGACTGCGAGAATTAAAGGGTATATATTCCATAAAGACTTCCTTTGAATCATGATTCGCCCAAAACGGGCATAGGATATATCAGTGGTTACTATAAAATGTAAAAGGTGGACTGAATATGTTTTATGTTTCGGTTAAATCGTCAAGTCTTAAAACCGTCGCGCTCATTGCAGCGGTAGCGATATTTGCAACAATCGGCGGTGTGTACGCCGTTAAAAAGAGCAAAAGCGCACCCGTTGCAAGCATGAACGGAATTGTCTATAAGGCCGGCACCGCTGAGGAGCGGCTCTCTTTCCTCTCTCAGTTCGGCTGGGAGGTTGAGGAGGAACCCGCCGAGGTCAAAGAGGTTGTTATTCCGGAAGAATTTGACGATGTTTATAATCAATACAATGTTATTCAAAAAGAGCAGAAGCTCGACCTCGAAAAATATAAAGGCACGCGGGTAAAATGCTGGTCATATAATGTTAAGAACTATCCCGGCTATGAAAACAGCGATGGCGTCATCCGGGCAAATATGCTTGTTCTTGACGGCGTTGTTATCGGCGGCGATATTTCGAGCACGGAGCTTTCCGGCTTTATGCACACCTTTGATTTTCCTCAGGATAAGGTGCAGGAAAAAAGCACCACAACTTAAATCACCGGCATTTCTTAACTAATTATCCATTCCTTATATTCGTCAAGAAGAGAAATTTCCGCCGTTGCGCGCATGAAAAGTCCGTCCTCACGGTATTCTTCCTCGTGAACAACACCTTCATTCCGTATTCTTGCGGCCGCCGCGCCGTTTTTAAACGGAATCAAAAGCGAGGCCGTCTTGCGCGTTTGCGGAAGCTCCTTTTCGATTGCCGAAAGCAATTCATCAAAGCCGCGCTCATTCAGCGCCGAAATAAGAACGGTTTTGCCAAATGTGGGCATCGAATAAATGTTGCCGACAAGGTCACACTTATTCATCACGGAAATCACCGGTGTTCCAGCGCAGCCAAGCTCATCAAGCAGCTTTTTTGCAACATCCAGATGCTCCGAACAATGCTCGTCTGAGGCATCGCAAACATTGAGGATGACCGAAGCCTGAGCCGCCTCCTCAAGTGTTGACTTGAATGCTTCAACAAGCTTATGCGGCAATCTGCGGATGAGACCGACGGTATCAACAAGCATAACCCTCCGACCGTCCGGAAGAGTCAGCGCGCGCGAGGTTGGGTCAAGGGTTGCAAAAAGCTTATCCTCCGCAAGAACACCGGCCTTTGTCAGCGCATTCATCAGTGTTGATTTTCCGGCGTTTGTGTATCCGACAATAGTCACGGTTTGAACACCGTCTTTTTTGCGCCGCCGTCTCAGAAGATCGCGGCGTTTTTCAAGCTCACGAAGCTGTTCTTCAAGCTTCTGAATGCGCCGATTGATATGGCGGCGGTCGCTTTCAAGCTTGCTTTCGCCCGGACCTCTTGTTCCGATTCCACCGCCGAGACGGGAGAGCGATTGACCTTGACCGGCAAGACGCGGAAGTGAATATTTGAGCTGAGCCAATTCAACCTGAAGCTTGCCTTCACCCGTTCTTGCCCGCGCGGCAAAGATGTCAAGAATGAGCATTGTCCGGTCAATAACACGCACGCCGGTAAACTTTTCAAGGTTGCGCTGCTGCAACGGAGTAAGCTCGCTGTCAAAAATCAGAAGGTCAATATCATTTGAGGAGCAGAAAGCAAGAATTTCCGCGAGTTTTCCGATGCCGACAAAGGTTGCGGCCTCAGGCCGCTCCTTTTTTTGAATGAGTTTTCCGAGCACCTGCGCTCCTGCCGTGTGTGCAAGCTCCTCAAGTTCATTGATTGAAACCTCGGCGTCAAATTCACCCGTATCAACGGAAACAAGCAGAGCCTTTTCCTGCTCCTGCCTGTTTTCAATCATCTCCATATCTGCCGCCTCCTTTGACAGTATTGTTTGCAGTTTTTACAAAACACAAAGTTCTTTCGGACATTCGGTAAGGTCACGGCCGCCGTCCTTTGTAACATAAACCATGTCTTCAATTCTGACGCCGAATTCGCCCGGAATATATATTCCCGGCTCAATCGTGATAATATGGCCTTTTTCAAGCACCGTATTGCTGCGCGGAGAAACAGAGGGAAATTCATGAATTTCAACGCCGACTCCGTGACCAAGACCATGGCCGAAATATTCGCCGTAGCCTTTTCCTTTAATAATATCTCTTGCGATTTTATCAATATCGCAGCACTTTTTTCCGGCTCCGACAGCATCAATGGCTGTTTTTTGTGCTCTGAGAACGGTTTCATAAACATCGCGCTGCTTGTCTGAAACTTCACCAACGGCAAAGGTTCTTGTCATATCGCTGTGGTAATTATTATAAACGGCGCCAAAATCAAAGGTGATGAAATCACCGCTTTCAATTTTTTTGCTGCCCGGAACACCGTGAGGCATTGAACCGTTCTTTCCGGCAACGGCAATCGTTTCAAAAGAAAGCGCCTGTGCGCCAAGCCTCAGCATTGTGTAATCAAGCTCAAGCGAAAGCTCACGTTCAGCTGCTCCGACCTTAATTTTCGGAAGCAGCATTTTAAGCGCCTTTTCGGCTATACGCTGAGCCTTGATGATGTTTTGGCACTCCTCCTCGCTCTTTATTGAGCGCAAAAGGTCAATTTCTCCGTCAAGCTTTTGAATTTCAAAGGTAACATCAGGCAAGCACGCCTGAAGCTCACCAAGTTTTTTAACGGTTGTTCTTGCGCCCTCAACGGAAATGATTTTAATTCCGAGCTCACCTACAAGAGGAACAAGTGATTTTTCAAAGTTTTCAAAAAGAAGAACGCCGTCAACGGTTTTAATCGTATTCCGTGCCGCCTCAATATATCGGCTGTCCGTGAGGAAAAAGGCGTTTTCGCCGGTGACCAGGAGATAGCCGTTTGTTGAGGAAAAAGATGTGAAATAGCGCACATTATCCTCGCTCATGATGAGCGCAGCGGCAGAACGGCTTTTGAGCATTGTTTTAAGTTTTTCGATTGACATTAAAAACCACAGCCTTTCATCAAAAAAATCACAAATTACAATACAAAAACGGGCAATGGAAAAACCATTGCCCGCCCGTTAATCAGTTGTTGCTTTACTTGTATTTACGCTTAC
>DJPI01000039.1 GCA_002438505.1 Ruminococcaceae bacterium UBA6416
GACCTTCTTCCCCACCTTGCAAAGGAGCAGTCAAAGCGCACCCTTTCCGACGGCGTGAGAGGCGAGGAGCTGAACATTCTCATCGGCTCAAGACCGTTCAAAAATGATGAGGGCAGCGAGAGTGTTAAAGCCAATGTTCTGAAGCTTATGAATGAAAAATACGGCATTGAGGAGGAGGACTTCATCTCTGCCGAGCTTGAGCTTGTTCCCGCGTTTCCCGTCTGCGATATCGGTTTTGACAAAAGCATGATCGGCGGATATGGCCATGACGACAGAGTCTGCGCCTATCCCGGCTTTGCCGCGCTTTTTGATGCAGAGGCGCCGGAGCACACCTCGCTCATGGTTCTTGCAGACAAGGAGGAAATCGGTTCGGACGGAAACACCGGCCTCAATTCCTCTTTCCTCAGGTATTTCATTGCCGACCTTGCAAAGGCAGAGGGTCTTGAGGGCAGACACGTCCTTTCAAAAAGCGAATGCCTTTCCGCGGACGTCAACGCCTGCTTTGACCCGACCTTCCCCTCGGTACACGACAAAAACAACGCTGCTTTCCTGAATCACGGCGTGGTTGTCACAAAATATACCGGCGCAAGGGGAAAGAGCGGAACCTCTGACGCAAGCGCCGAATTTGTTGGAAAGGTCAGAAAAATCCTCAATGATGCCGATGTCCGCTGGCAGATTGGCGAAATGGGCAAGGTTGACGAGGGCGGCGGAGGAACCGTTGCAATGTTTGTTGCAAACCTCAATGTTGACGTTGTTGACCTTGGCGTTCCCGTTCTTTCAATGCACGCACCGTTTGAGGTTGTTTCAAAAACAGACGTATACAGCACTTACAAGGCGTGCAAGGCATTTTTTGAAAGCTGAGTAAAAAGAAAATAAGCCGCCGGGCTTTTTTCGGCACGGCGGCAAATAAAGGAGAAATTACAATGACAAACAAACTTATGAAAAGCCGTCCGGGCTGGGAGACCACCTCAAAAGAAAGGCTGAGCTATTATCTCTACTTTGCCGGACAAAATGCAATCTATGCCCTTAAAGCAAACTATCTTGTTCAGTACATGAACTTTGTTTTTACTCAAGGGGAACTTAAGACAACGTCCTTTATTATTCTGCTTGCCGGAATCTGGGACGCCGTTAACGATGTTGCTTTCGGTCTTATTTTTGATAAAGTCCGTTTTAAAAGCGGAAAAAAATACATACCGTGGCTGAGAATTTCTCTTCCGCTTATTCCGATTACCACAATTCTTCTTTTTGCAATTCCCTCGGGCTCATCCTCCGCGGTGAAATATGCGTGGCTTGCGATTGGCCACCTGATTTGGGATGCGGCATACACACTTTGTGATGTTCCGATTTTTGGAATAATTACTTCAATGACAAAGAGCCTTGATGAAAGAACAAGCGCACTTTCATATAAAAGCATCTGGTCCGGCGTTGGTTCGGGCGTTGCAATTGTTGCCGGCTCGCTCCTTGTCGGTCAGCAGTTTGAGCTTAACTTTACCGTTGCCGCAATTGTATGCGGAGTTTTTGCAATCCTGACAATGATTCCTGCCTGCTTTAATCTTAAGGAAAGATATGAAGGCGAGGACGAAGAAAACTTTACACTTAAAAGAATGCTCAAGTATCTTGTTAGCAATAAATATTTACTTATTTATTATGTCGGATATTTTTTCTATTCGAGTGCAAATGTTTTCGGTCTTATCAATATGTTTGCTGCGTTCTATTTCTATCACAACGAGCAGATTTCCCTTCTCGCTCAAGCGTGCAGCATAGTTCCTTCTCTTATTGCCGCTCTTATTGTTCCGCATGTTCTGAGAAAAATCGATAAGATGAAAGTGTTCAGATTCTGCGCAATTTTGGCCATTGCAGCAAGCGTTGTCATGTGGATTCCCGGATACAAGAGCCTTGCATGGTTCATTATTATGACTGTTGTCCGTTCGGTTCCGATGTCCGTTGTCGGCGTTATGCTCTTTATGTTTACTCCGGACTGCGCCGAATACGGACTTTACAAAACCGGCGTTGATGCAAAGGGAATCACGTTCTCAATTCAAACATTTATGGCAAAGATTACCTCTGCGGTTTCAACGGCGTTCGTCAGCTTTGTTCTCGGCTTAAGCTGGGTCGGCTGGCAAACCTACACAAACGCACAGGGTGAGGCTATTGAGAACTTTGCCGACCTTGCCAAAATCAATGCAACTCAGACTCCGCACGCTCTCAGCTGCCTTTGGTTCCTTTATGTCATGGTTCCGGCAATCGGATATGCCATTGCTTATGTGATCTGGCGCTTCTATAAGCTTAACGACAAAGACGTTCAGATTATGATTGACTGCAACACCGGAAAAATTTCAAGAGAGGAAGCCGAGGCTTCGCTTTCACGAAAGTATTGATTACTTGAAAATATTAAAATTGTGACATATGTCGGTGAAAATTATCAAAAGCTCTTGTAAATCTCTGCCGAAAATGTTAAACTAAAATAAGTGGGTGAAAGCCGAACTGTTTTTCAACCGGTTCGGCTCTCATTCTTTTACATCACTTTTTAAAGGAGAGAAGAAAATGGCGAAGAAAGCAAAAGCCGTTTCTGCCCCGGAAACACCGGAAAATGAGCATCCGAATAAAATCGGCATCAAGGAAGCCACAGGCTATATGCTTGGCGATGCGGCTAACCTGTTCAACCTGACCTATATTTCAAGCTATCTCAAGGTTCTCATGACCGACGTCTTTGGCATCGCCGCTATCAAGGGTGGAATAATGCTTATTGTTACCCGTCTTTGGGACTGCATCAATGACCCCATCTGGGGCGTTATGGTCGAAAGGAAAAAGCCCAGACCCGACGGAAAATACAGACCGTATCTCAAAACGGTAAGTCTTCCTCTCGGAATTGCAACGATTCTTTGCTTTGTTCCGTGGAATCAGATAACAATCGGCGGAAAAAGCCTTCCGCAAGGCTCGGGCTGGCTGCTTTTGATTTGTTATATCACATACATATTCTACGGAATGATGTATACCGGAATGAACATTCCGTTCGGCTCGCTTGCATCTGTTATTACCGATGACCCAAAAGGCAGAACTCTCCTTTCAACCTTCCGTTCAATCGGCTCCGGCGTTGGCGGCGGCGTTGTTTCGCTTCTTGCTCCGATGCTCATTTTTGTTAAGACCGGAGAATTTGACCGTTTTGGCAAGCCGGTCAAGGAAGCGGACGGAAGCAGAATGTTCTACTTTGGCCTTGCGATGGGCGTTCTTTCAATCGTTTTCTATCTTTGGAGCTATCACACCACAAAGGAAAGAGTTGAATCCGCTCCGGAATCAAAGGTTGATTTCAAGGTCGTTTACGGCGGAATGTTTAAGTCTCGTCCGTTTATCACTGTTGCGCTCGCAGGCCTTCTCATCAGCGGTCAGCTTCAGTTCAACTCATTTAATACCTATCTTTACAAGAACTATTTTGTTGACACCAACCTTTCAATCATGGGCACAATCTGCAACTATCTTCCGATGGTTGTGCTCATTCTCTTCATGCCGAAGCTTGTTGCAAAGTACGGCAAAAAAGAGCTTTGCGGAAATACCTCCATCATTGCCGCAATTACTGCGGTTCTGCTCGCCGTTTGTGCAAACAATGAAAAAATCATCAACATGATAAGCCCATCAACCGGAAGATTCCCGGCATGGATTTTCATGGCGGCACTCATGCTTATCGGCTTCGGTTACACGTTCGTCAGCCTCACCTGCTGGGCGGTTGTTATGGACGTTATCGACTATCAGGAGTATGTTACGGGTCAGCGCAGCGAAAGCGCAATCTACGCCGTATATACCTTCTCAAGAAAGCTCGGTCAAACGATTGCCGATGCAAGCGGAATGTTCCTCCTTCAGGGCTGGGCGCATTATGACGGCAAGGAAATGGGAGACAAGGGCTTCATTCCCGGCGTCAGCGAAAAGCTCATGTTCATTTGCACAATCATTCCGGCCGTTGTTTACACCGGCGTATGGCTTCTTATGAAGTTCGGCTATCCGCTCACCAAGGAAAAGCTTGAACCGATTTATGCCTTTGTCCGCGAAAAGCGCGAAGAGGCAGAAACAGCCTAAAATTACTTGAACAGCAAAAGCGCCGTCTGCGGTCATTGACACCGGACGGCGCTTTCTTGAGGCTTATGGGAAAAAATGAAAAATCTATTGATTTTTGCCCTTTGCCGTGTTATCATAAAAACAATGGAAGAAGCTTCATTCTTCAAAATACTTGCAAAGGAGATATTGCCATGCTTACTATCGGTGAACTTATCGAAGGCCTCAAGAGAGGATTTGAGCTTCTTAAAGAGCTTTTTGAGATGCTCAAGCCGCTTTTCGGAAAAGACAACGACGAAACAACCGGCAACGCATAATTTAACTTTTTAAAAAGTCTCCTCTTTTTGCGCAAGAGGAGACAATTTTTTATAAAAATTAAAAATGAATATTTTTTGAAATTTGTGTTGACATAGTTTTAAATATGTACTATAATATCTCCAGTTAGAGGGGAAAACCCAATAACAATTATTATTTGAAAAGGAGGATACACTAATGAAGTCCAACGTATTTTTTGAGTTCTGCAAAAAGTATTGGAGCGAGATCGTTGCTTTCGGTGATGCTTTCTATGCATGGTTTAAGAGCCTTTTCACTGAGAAGAAATAAGTATCCAATTCATTTAAGTTTAATTAAGGTTAAATGAGAGGGAAGCCCCCATAACGGGAGCTTCTTTTTCTTTTTTCATTTGTTCTTATATTCATCAATCTCAGTCAGAAGCTTATAAAGGCATTTCTGCTCGGCAATGGTTTTTTCGCTTATCAGCTCATAACATATAAGGAGAATGTTTTCCGCTTCCTCGCTTTCGGCCGGAAGAATCTCAAATAGCCGCGAAAGGGGACTGCCAAGTCCGCTTGCAATGCGCTCGATGCTGACAATGGTTGCGTTTTTTCCGCGTTCAATCTGTCCAATGTAGGTTAGAGGGCACTCGGCCAGCTCGGCAAGCTTTTTCTGACTGAGCTTTTTTGAAGTCTATAGTTACGGACGCGTTGGCCGATAATTCTTGTTAAATCACTCATGGCATATCCTCCATAAAATAGTCTATAAATCATAAAATGAATTCGCTATAGACTATTGATATTTTAAGCAGGAGATGCTAAACTATAGTCGCTCAATAATGAGAAATATTATTTATAGTATATATTATACGGCATTTTGCAGGCGGAATGTGGGTTGTATATTTGACAATGAACACACATCCTCATTCACAGATAGAAAGCAGCCTTTTAAAGACGCTTCGCCTCCAAAATGCCGTGTTTTGTTTTATCTGGATTTTCGTTTGCGAAAAAAACGAGCGGGGTGCGTCCGGGTGGCAGAAAAAATATGCAAAAGAAAAAAGCACTTCTGAATGAAGTGCTTTGGTGCCGGCGGCGGGACTTGAACCCGCACGGTATCGCTACCAACGGATTTTGAGTCCGTCACGTCTGCCAATTCCATCACGCCGGCATTTTTCAGGCAAAAGTATACAATGCTCTCCGCCTGTTGTCAAGTGAGCTAACCGCCGGGGAGACGGCGCTCTTGCGCAAGGTTAAACGAAAAAAGGGGCTTTGAGAAAAAAGCCCCAAGTTTCAATTCAATCAGATTGCGCGAGTAACCTTGCCTGAACGCAGGCAGCGTGTGCAAGCGTAAACGCGCTTCGGTGAACCGTTTACAATAGCCTTTACGCGCTTAACATTGGGCTTCCAGGTTCTGTTGGAACGTCTGTGTGAGTGAGAGACCTTAATGCCGAAGGAAACATCCTTACCGCAGTAATCGCATTTTGCCATCTTCAGCACCTCCTTAAACTATATAGTGAACCATAAGCGAGAAATATTTTAGCAGATATGACCCTAAAAAGCAAGTGTTTTTGAAAAAAAGTTTTTTGCCCGATTAAATATTTTTACATTCTGCGCTTTTTTGTTGACATTCTGTTAACGGACAATTATAATAAGTTTGTAAAATTTTACTTCAGGAGGAAAATCTGATGAAAAAGACTTTCAAAAAGGCGTTTTGCCTGCTTCTTTCGCTTGTTATGCTTGCCTCGACTGCTTGTGTGTCTGCTTTCGCGGTGAATATTGACCTCAATGCCCTTGCGTATGATTTTACGCTCAGCGCAGACGGCAGCGGCGTTATCCTCACAAAATGCACTAATGCCTTTATTCTTGAGGAAAATGTTGTTTTGCCCGCAACCGCAACCAAGGATAATGTGAACTATAATGTTGTCGGAATCGGCGCTCTTGCTTTCCAAAATTGCACCAACATGAAATCGCTCGTTATTCCCGAGGGCGTTAAGACCATCGGCGCAAGAGCTTTTGAAAACTGCACAAGCCTTGTTTCCGTCAATATCCCCAGAACTCTTATCAGCTGCGAAGGTGATGCTTTCAACGGCTGCGCCGGTGTTACCGCAAACTGCTACAAGGCTAACTATATGTTCATTGCAACCTTTGCTCTTGACCAGAACGTCAACGTCAATATCCTTGACAAAAACTCTTCAACCGATACCGATGCTCAGGTCAACAACATCCTTGACATTGTCATGACCTTCATCAGAAAGATTCTTGACATCATTAAGGGACTCTTTTCAAAGGTTACAGGCTGAGTAACAAAAAATACGGCTGCAGTCGGCTTTTCGGCTTTGCAGCTTTTCGGCTGCCGCAGATGTGGCAGCCTCTTTTTGATTGTGGCCGCAAATTTTTCGGTGAACCGGAAAGTATTTATAAAAAAACGGTTGATTTTTGGCGTGAAATAAGTTATAATACAAAGCGAACATTTGTACGATACAGGAGGAATATCAATGGCAGACAAAAAAACGGCTTTGGATACCGCACTCGCTCAGATTGAAAAACAATACGGAAAGGGCGCGGTAATGCGTCTCGGCCAGACAACGGAGCTCAATGTTGAAGCCATTCACACCGGTTCCGTTGCCCTTGATATTGCAACCGGCGTCGGCGGACTTCCGAAGGGAAGAATTGTTGAAATTTACGGTCCGGAATCCTCCGGTAAGACCACCCTCGCGCTGCATTGCATTGCCGAGGCACAGAAGGCCGGGGGCGAGGCCGCTTTCATTGATGCGGAGCACGCGCTTGACCCGGTTTACTCAAAGGCGCTCGGTGTTGACGTTGACTCGCTCCTTGTTTCCCAGCCGGATAACGGCGAGGACGCGCTTTCAATCACGGAAGCTCTTGCGCGCTCGGGCGCACTGGACATTATTGTTGTTGACTCGGTTGCCGCGCTTGTTCCGAGGGCGGAAATTGAAGGCGAGATGGGCGATAGCCACGTTGGTCTCCACGCAAGGCTTATGTCTCAGGCTCTGCGCAAGCTCACAAGCGTTATTGCAAAAAGCAATACACTAGTCATTTTCATCAACCAGCTGCGCGAAAAGGTCGGCGTCATATATGGCAGTCCGGAGGTCACAACCGGCGGACGTGCATTGAAGTTTTATTCCTCGATAAGAATTGACGTCAGAAAAACCGAGGTTATCAAAGGGGCCGGAAACGAATTCATCGGCTCAAGAACGCGCGCAAAGGTTGTTAAAAACAAGGTTTCTCCGCCGTTCAAGGAGGCTATGTTTGACATCATGTACGGAACGGGAATTTCCCATGAGGGCGAGCTTGTTGACCTCGGCGTTGAGTATGGAATAATTAACAAAAGCGGCGCGTGGTTCTCATACGGCGAAACAAGGCTCGGCCAGGGAAGAGAAAATGTTAAACTTCTTTTTGCAAAGGAAAAGAACCTTGCCGCTGAGATTGAAAGCAAAATTTTTGAGGCCGTTAAAAACAAAGGTGCCGGTGAGGATGAAAAAAAGCCGAAGGCTCCGGCTGCTCCGGCGGTCAAAAGCGTTTCAAGGGCGCGTGCAAAAATTGACATTGCCGTTGATGATGACGAATAATGAAAGTTAGCCTCAAAAACGGAAAGGGAAATAAAATTCATATTTTTCTTGACGGTGAATATAAAATGACCGTTGACAGCGGCTTTTATCTTCTTTCCTCGCTTTATGACGGGAAGGAGATTTCAGAGGAGGAGCTTTCCTCCCTTGAGGCCAAGGTCAATGTCCGCCGCGCGTTCAACAAGGCCTCTGAACTTCTCTCCCGCCGCGACCACAGCGAAAAGGAGCTGCTTTTCAAGCTCAGGCAAAAGGGCTTTTCCGAGGGCGCTTTTGAGGCGATTGAAAAGCTCAAGGATTACGGCTATGTTGATGACAGCCGCTTTGCCTTTTCCTTTGCAAACGAGCTTAAAGAGCTTAAGCACTTTGGAAGGCGCCGCATTGAGCAGGAGCTTTTGAAAAAGGGCATTGAGCGCTCGGTTATTGCGCAGGTTGTTTCATCGCTCAGTTTTGATGAAAACGACCTTGCCGCTTTGATACTTAAAAAATATTACAGAAATTTAGACACCGAAAAGGGCGTTCAAAAAACAATAGCCGCCCTTGTTCGCGCAGGATACGGCTATGGCGAAATCAAGAACGCTCTGGCTTTTATTGCGGAAAATGAAGGAGAATTCGGCGATGAATGAAAAAATTGCTCTGATATCGCTCGGCTGCCCGAAAAATCAGGTGGACGCCGAGGCCATGCTTGCAAAGCTTCAAAACGCAGGCTTTTTAATCACGGGCGAGGTTGAGGGTGCCGACCTTGTTATTGTTAACACCTGCGGCTTCATTGAAGAGGCCAAGCGCGAGGCGATTGAAACGATTCTTTCCATTGCCGAGCTGAAAAAGCATGGCAGCGTTGGCGCTCTGCTTGTTACGGGCTGCCTTGCGCAAAGATATAAAGACGAGGTCATTGACGAGATACCGGAGATTGACGGCATCATCGGACTCGGCAAAAACGGCGAGATTGCAGAAATCTGCCGGAAGGTGCTTGACAAGGCCGGAGTGCGTGAATTTCCGAGCAAGCTCTGCCTTCCCATTGAGGGCGACAGAATCCTTTCAACCCCGGCTCATTTTGCATATCTTAAAATTGCCGAGGGCTGCTCAAACTGCTGCTCATACTGCGCAATCCCCGCAATCCGCGGAAAGTTCAGAAGCCGAACAATGGAGAGCATTGCTGAAGAGGCGAAAAACCTTGCCGCCGCCGGAGTGAAGGAGATTGCCGTCATTGCGCAGGATATTACGCGATACGGAATTGACCTTTACGGCGAATTAATGCTTGCAAAGCTTTTGAAGGAGCTTTGCAAAATTGACGGCATTGAATGGATACGTCTGCTTTACTGCTATCCGGAATGCATGACGCAGGAGCTTATTGACACCATTGCAAGCGAGGAAAAAATCTGCAAATACATTGATCTTCCGCTTCAGCACGCGGACGCCGATATTCTTAAAAGAATGAACCGAACTGGAAGCGAAAAAGAGCTTCTTTCGCTCGTTGAAAAGCTCAGGAGGGAAATTCCCGGCGTAATCATCAGAACGACCGTTATGGTCGGTTTTCCGGGCGAAACGGAAGAAAATTTTGAAACGCTTTCGCGCTTTGTTGAAGAAGCACGGTTTGACCGCCTCGGCTGCTTTGCGTTCTCTCCGGAGGAGGGCACAGCCGCCGCAAAAATGGAAAACCAGGTTGAGCCGGAAGTTAAAAACCGCCGCGCTGAGCTGATTATGGAGCAGCAGTACGCAATTTTTGAAGAAAAGCAAAAGGAAAAAATCGGCCGCGTTTTCAAGGCTATTGTTGACGGCTTTGATGAAAGCAACCTTTTTTACACGGGAAGAACATACATGGACTGCCTTGAAATTGACAGCATTGTCATCATCTCGACCGAGGAGGAGCTTAAAAGCGGCGAATTTGTCAACGTCAAAATCATTGGCACGGACGACTGCGACCTTGTTGGCGAGGTTGTTTAACAAATATCAGGCCGCGCAAGGACGAATTTTGTGATTGCTATGAAAGACGAAACTAAGAAAAACAAAAGAAAGATTAATGCTCCGAACAAGCTGACGCTTTTGCGCATTGCGCTTGCGCCCGTTTTCCTTGTTGTTATGACTTTGGATGTTCCGCATTCAAGCCTTGCTGCTTTTTTGATTTTTACCGCTGCGTCAATAACTGATTTTATTGACGGAAAGCTTGCACGCAGCACAAACCAAGTCACCGCGCTCGGAAAGCTGCTTGATCCGCTTGCGGACAAAATGCTCATCACGGCCGCTCTTTTGGGATTTATGTTGAGCGGAGAGTGCAATGTTTTTATCGCCTTTGTGATTTTGCTTAGGGAGTACACCGTGACCGGAGTGCGCATGATTGCGCTGACGGACGGAATTGTTATCCCGGCAAATATTTTCGGAAAAATCAAAACGGCCTCTCAGATGGTGTCCGTTGCACTTATTATTGCGCTCAATGAATGGCTGCATATCGGAAAAACACTTCCGTTTGACATCAAGGTGTTCTCCAATGTTATTCTTGCGTTCACCGCTGTCATGGCCGTTGCTTCCGGCATAATATACATTGTTGAAGCGGCAAAAAGAATAAATTTTTTAGAAAACAGGTAGTGCATTTTCCGGCGAGTTGTAGTATAATATAATAAGTCATGAAATATCGGCTGTGACGGGGAGAAGTAAAAGCTCTCTTGCGCTTTCAGAGAGGTTCCGGGCGGTGAAAGGAATCGGCGCAGCGCTTTGAAATGCACCCTTGAGCTTCGCGGGGGAAACGGAAAGTATCCTGCGGCGTATGCCTGCGTTAAAGGCTGGTCGGCTTTTTGCCGCCTGAGTAAGAAACAGGAGTGGAACCGCGCTTATGCGCCTCCGTGGGTTATGCCTACGGAGGCTTTCTTTGCTTTTATGCGGACGGCTTTCGGCGGCAGACTATTTTCCGTTGCAAAGGAGAATTCCATGTTTGACAGATTGAAAGAAGATATCCGGTGCGTGAAGAACCGCGACCCGGCGGCAAGGAACGGCTTTGAAATCATGCTCCTTTATCCGGGCTTCAAGGCGGTCAGAATGTATCGCAAAGCGCACTGGTTTTTTGAACACAGAATGTTTTTTATTGCGCGGTATATCTCACAGCGCTGCGTCAGAAAGACCAATATTGAAATTCACCCCGGGGCGCAGATTGGAAAGCGCCTTTTCATCGACCACGGAACGGGTGTTGTTATCGGCGAAACGGCCGTCCTCGGTGATGATGTAACGCTCTATCAGGGCGTGACCCTCGGAGGTACGGGAAAAGACACCGGAAAGCGCCACCCGACAATCGGCAATAATGTTCTCATCGGAGCCGGTGCAAAGGTGCTCGGTCCGTTCACCGTTGGTGACAATTCCAACATTGCGGCCGGGTCGGTTGTTCTTTCCGCAATTCCACCGAACTCAACCGCAGTCGGCTCACCGGCAAGGGTTGTCAAGCAGAACGGAAAGCGCGTTGATACGCTTGACCAGGTTCACATTCCGGATCCGGTTGCCCAGGAGCTCTGCGCACTCCATTGCAGAATTGACAAACTTGAAAAGCTGCTTGAGCTTGAAAAGAAAAAGAAAAACAGTCAGACAGACAACACAGAAGGGAAGAAAACAAAATGAAGGTTTTTAACACTTTGACAAGAAAAAAGGAAGAGCTTGTTCCCCTTAATGAGGGCGAATTCAAAATTTATGCCTGCGGACCGACGGTGTATAACTATATTCACATCGGCAACGCAAGACCGCTTTGCGTTTTTGATGTTCTGCGCAGATATCTTGAATATATGGGCAACAAGGTCACCTTTGTTCAGAACTTCACCGATATTGACGACAAAATTATCCGCCGCGCTAACGAGGAGGGCGTGACATATAAGGATATCTCCGAAAAATATATCAAGGAGTTTTGGGTTGACGCAAAGGGAATGAATATCCGCGAGGCAACCGTTCACCCCAAGGCGACCGAAAATATTGACGAAATCATTGAAATTGTTTCCGCTCTCATTGAAAAGGGCTATGCCTATGCCGTGAACGGTGATGTATATTTCAGCACAAAAAAATTCAAGGAATACGGAAAGCTCTCTCACCAGCCGCTTGAGGAGCTTGAGGCCGGAGCAAGAATCAATGTTGGCGAGGTTAAAAAGAATGCGATGGATTTTGCTCTTTGGAAAGCGGCAAAACCCGGCGAGCCTTACTGGGAGTCTCCGTGGGGTCACGGAAGGCCGGGCTGGCACATTGAATGCTCCGCAATGGTCAGACGCTATCTCGGAGAGACGATTGACATTCATTGCGGCGGCCAGGATCTCATCTTCCCCCATCATGAAAATGAGATTGCGCAGAGCGAATGCTGCAACGGCGTTCCCTTTGCGCGCTACTGGATGCACAACGGCTTCATCACCGTTGACAAGGTCAAAATGTCAAAATCGCTCGGAAACTTCTTCACCGTCCGTGACGTTGCAGAGCAGTTCGGTTATGAGCCCATCCGTTTTTTGATGCTTTCCTGCCAGTACAGAAGCCCGATTAACTACAGCTTTGACGCCATTGAGCAGTGCAAGGCTTCTCTTGAAAGAATGTATACCTGCCGCAATAACCTTGATTTTGCGCTCAAAAACGCCGTTGAAGAGGCCGGCCCCGATGACGGTGAAATCATGGCTCTCATTGACAGACGCCGCAACGAGTTTATTGACGCAATGGAGGATGACCTCAACACAGCGGACGCAATCGGCGTAATTTTTGAACTGGTACGCGATATCAACACCAACGTCAATGAGGGCGTTCAAAGCCGCTCCATTGTTGAATATGCCGCCGAGGCTCTTGATGAGCTGACAGGCGTTCTCGGCCTGCTTTATAACAGAAAGGCTGAGGAGAGCCTTGACGAGGAGGTCGAGCGCCTCATTGAAGAGCGCAACGCCGCAAGAAAGGCGAAAAACTGGGCTGAGGCCGACCGCATCCGTGATGACCTCAAGGCGCGCGGAATCGTCCTTGAGGATACTGCACAAGGCGTGAAGTGGCACAAAGCGTGAGCGCACGGGGTGAATGAAAATGGTCACTTTTGAAAGCCCCGTTGCGGTGATTGATTCCGGAGTCGGCGGAATCAGTGTGCTCAGGCAGTTGTGGAAAATTATGCCGAATGAAAAATATATTTATTTCGGTGACTCAAAAAACGCACCATACGGGGTGCGTCCGACAGATGAAATTAAAAGCCTCACTTTTAAAAACGCGGAAAAGATGATGGCAAAGGGTGCAAAGGCGCTTGTAATAGCCTGCAACACGGCAACAAGCGCTGCTGCCGCCGAGCTCAGAAAAAAATATCCGGACTTTCCGATAATCGGGCTTGAACCGGCGCTCAAGCCCGCCGCCCTTTCCGGCGGACACCCGACCGTTATTGTTATGGCGACCGAGCTGACGCTGAGAGAGAAGAAATTTGCCGCCCTTGTTGAGCGCTTTAAGAATGACGCTGAAATTATCGGCCTTCCTGCGCCGGGTATTGTTGAGCTTGTTGAGGCCTCAAAGGCGGACAGTGCGGAAATGGACGAATATCTGACGAAGCTTTTTTCACCGTTTGAAAAAGATAAAGAGTACTGCCTTGTTCTCGGCTGCACGCATTTTCCGTTTGCCAAAAAGGCGATACGCCGTGTGCTGGGCGAAAAGGTTAAGCTTTTTGACGGCGCCGAGGGGGCTGCAAGGCACGCAAAAAAGCTCCTTGAGGAAAAGAAGCTTCTGCGCCCGGAAACGGAGCCGGGAAGCATCAGCTTTGAAAACAGCGATGAGGGACATATTGCCCTTTCAAAAAAGCTGTTTTATTCTGGATGCTAGATTTTTCAAATTGGAAAACAAGGTGCATTGTGGATGAGTTGGTGACTGAGTTATTTTAGATAATAGATAAAAGATAATAAATAATAGATAATAGATATTTTTCTAAAATCTAACATCCAACATCCAATATCCAACATCCAAATTCGTACGGGTCGGATCCGTGCTGACCCATGACCCAACCATTTGCAGAGCATAACCGTTAAGCTCTGCCTTGTTCCTTCTCGCGGATTTTTTGCAAAAACGGTCAAGCTCAGCCTTTCTCAAGGCTTAATGCAAAGACGGCAAAAGCCTTGCCTTTTGCAGAACATTAAAAATTTCTGCAATATCCAACATCCAACATCTAACATCCAAAATCTACCTTGCAACTTTCCCCACGAATTTCAAAAATTTTATCTCGCAAAAAATCCGGCGTTTGATTTGACAACGCCGGATTTTTCATGTAAAATTAATAACAGAACATTTGTTCGAGACAAACAAAGCGTTTTTCTAACATCTCAATCTTATCCGAAAGCTTAATCATTTCATTCTTGCTGCGTCGGTCACTGTAATTCGATTGCATATCGGTGTTTTCAAAAAGCTTGAAACGCAGAATTGAGGTTGATTCAAAGCTGTTGCCTCGGGCTGAAAATAACGCGTAATTTTACGGCGTTTAAGAGTGTGTTAATCCAAGAAAAACCCCGGTTAATCCGAGATTAACTCAACAAAGAAAAGTAAAGAAGAGTAAAGTAAAGAAGAGCAAAGTAAAGAAAAGCAAACAACCTTCCGCAATGAATTGCGCGCGGCGGTGTTGAAAAAATCTTTCTCTCAGATGACAGGCATTTCCCGCTTTCAAACATCAAACGCAAAACGTCAGCTGCCGGAGATTTAACACTCAATGTCCGGCAAAGCGGCGTCGCGGTAGGGGAGAATGACAACAAAGTCTGTGTGTTCGGGCGTGCTTTTTGCCTTAATGGCGCCGCCGTGAAGCTCAACAATCTGCTTTGAAATTGCAAGTCCAAGCCCTGAACCACCCGTTGCGGTCGCTCGCGAGGAATCAAGCCGATAAAATTTTTCAAAAAGCCTTTCAAGGCTGTCTTTCGGAATTTCATCGCAGCGGTTGCGGAATTTTACCGCAACATAGCCGTTTTTAATTCTTGCTCCAACAAGAATAACGGAATTTTCATAGCTATAGCTGACCGCGTTTTTGAGAAGATTATCAAACACTCTTGCAAGCTTGTCCGAGTCGGCAAACATGACGATTCTTTCTTTGATATCAATCTCGCAGGAAAGATTTTTCGCTTTGAACATCGGATAAAACTCCTCTGTAATTTGCGAGAGCATAAGCCCAAGGTCAATGCGGTTGTTTTGAAGCGTAATTTCATTCAGGTCGAAGCGCATGATTTCAAAGAATTCGTTAATGAGCTGCTCAAGCCGGTACGCCTTTTCAAGCGCAATTCCGGTGTACTTTGCCTTTTGCTCCGCCGGAAGGGACGGACATTCATCAAGAAGGCTGAGATAGCCGATGATGCTTGTCAGCGGCGTTTTGAGGTCATGGGCAAGATACATCACAAGGTCATTCTTTTTTGACACCGCCTGCGCGGCAAGCTGCTGATTTTTGAAAACGTCATGCTTAATGTCCTTGAGCGCAATTTCAACGTCCGAAAAATTTTTTGAAAACTTTTTGATCTGCATCTCGTCAGTCGTTATTGCCGAAAGACTCAGCCACGTTTTGTTGAAGTTGACAAGGGTTGAAACCGAACAGACAAGACTGCTCAAAAGGAAGAACACAAGATAGACCGCGCCAACAAGGATAAGGCTGCACTCCTGCGGACGCTTTTCTCCAAAGGAGCCGAAAATGCTTGCGATTATGTCTTTTGCCGCTTGGTTTAGAAAGTCATACTGCCTTGCGGCAAGAAAAAGAAGGGCATATAAGAACAACAGCACTGCAAGACAAAGCAGGTTGCTGCGCAAAAAATCACGGATGATTTTTGTGCTCATCTTTTCATCCGGCAAAAGCGCCTTCTTTGCGCGGTTGCTTTTGCGCCTTTCACGCAGAGAATGAAAAGCCGTTTTGAAATTATTTTTCGATTTTATAGCCGACACCCCAGACTGTTTTAACAAATCTCGGATTGCGCGAGGGCTCGTGGAGCTTTTCGCGGATCCGTCTTATATGTACCATAACGGTGTTGTTGCTGTCAAGATATTTTTCGCCCCAGACCTTTTCAAAGATGTCCTCCGTTGAAACAACCTTTCCGGCGTTTTCGCAAAGGAGAAGAAGAATCCCGAACTCGGTCGGAGTGAGCGGTATCTCCTCGTCAAAAAGATAACACTTGTGAGTGTCCGCGTTGATTGTGAGGCCATGGAGCTCAATGAGGCTTCCGCTCTCCTTTTCGGTGTTATACTGCGTATATCTGCGCAGGTGAGCCTTGACTCTTGCGGTCAGCTCAAGGGGATTGAACGGCTTTGTGACGTAATCGTCCGCGCCGAGGGTAAGTCCCGTGATTTTGTCAATGTCCTGCGTCCTTGCGGTGAGCATTATCACGGGGTATTTATATTTTGTCCGGATGAAAGAACAGATTGAAAAGCCGTCCGCGTCCGGAAGCATAACGTCAAGAATTGCAAGGTCAAAGGCGCTTTGCTTAACCTTTTCAAGCGCCTGTGAGCCGGAATAGCACTTCACCGTTTCATAGCCCTCGTTTTTGAGATAGACCTCAATGAGGTCGGCAATTTCCTTTTCATCGTCAACAATAAGAATTTTCATTTATATTACACTCTCCAGAGTTCTTTTTTTCAACAGACAGTATAACACAAAAGACTTAATTTGTTTCTTACAAATTCCTTAATTTTGTAAAAAGTCAGTCACAGCGTTTCAAAGGTCACGGGCTGAATTTTTTCTCCGCAATGAGGGAAAATATCAAGAATTTTTAGAAAAAGCCCTTGAAATATTTGACATGATATGCTATTGTTATGATATCATAGATGTTGGGAGTGATTGCTGTGAATGATTAAGATTGATGTAAAAGCTTGAATTTCAAAATCCGTAAAGCATGAATTTTAACATTAAAAACCTTACAACAAGGAGTGATAATTTTGAAAAAGTTTGTATCCGTTTTAATGATTGTGACCGTAATGTTATGCGCATGTTTGCCGGTTGCGGCTTCAGCAAAAGCTGCAAAAGCTTCTTTACCCGAATCCGGACAGCTTGATTTTAGCCAAAGCAGCGTGAAAGAAGGAAACTTTAAATATGAGTTCAGAACCATAGACCATGTCGAATATTGCAGAAAGGTTTATGATGACGGCTACAGCACGGCTTATACGGTTGGCGTTTTGTTTGATTCACTGGAATACGCCATGACTGCAACCGAAATTAAAATAGTCGGACAGATTGACGGCATACCCGTTACCGAGGCCGGAATTGAACTTTGCAAAAGCGATGACGATTCTCCGGAATATGATTGCTACAACACCAAAATCAGTGACAATGTTGAAAATATCGAAAAAAGATATGTCTGCTATAATGCATATGACGGCAACAACGGAGCAACGGAAAGGAAAATCGGAGCCAATGTTGAAAAAGTGACAATCCCCGATTCAATTAAATCCATTCCGGCAGAGACTTTTTCAAACATGAAAAAACTCAAGACGCTGTCATTGCCGAAAGGTCTTGAAAAGCTGGGACAGGGAGCAATGATGAACTGTGAATCTCTTGAGTCCGTTGTTTTTAAAGGCAGCAAGGTCACTCACATCCTTGAAAACACTTTCAAAAACTGCAAGGCTTTAAAGACGGTCAGATTTAACAACAGCAAAATCAAATCAATCGGAAAGGCCGCTTTTTATAACTGCAAAGCACTCAAAAGAATCACTCTCCCGGCTTCCCTTGAATCTCTCGGCGGCTCGGCGTTTGAAAAGTCAGGCCTTGAAGCCGTTACAATTCCTAAGAATGCAAGCTTGCCGTCAAACTTTGACGAGGATGAAATGGGAAATACTTTTAAAAGCTGCAAGTCCTTGAAAACGGTGACGTTCCTTGGAAAAAATGTTTTTATTCCGAGCGGTATGTTTTGGAAATGTGACAGCTTGAAAGAAATCAATCTGAAAAACGCAAAAACAGTCAGTTTTTCAAATTATGATTATTTCACCGTTAATGCAATTTCAACAAAAAAAGATGTTCTTAAAATTAACGCAAAGAACAAGTCGGTTGCAAAGGAGCTTGCCGGAAAGCTGAGCAAGCAGGGAAAAATCGCCAAGTGCAAAAAAATCAGAATTTATGTAGGCGATGACCTTAAATATAACATTCCGGCGGAAAAGCACATATACAAAACCGTAAAAGCAAAAAAGGCAACATATTTTAAGGATGGCCACACTGCTTATAAATACTGCACAAAGTGCGGCTACAAAATCGGATATAAGAGAATTCCGAAGCTTGTTTTGAACAGACCGCAAATCACCGTCACCGGCAAAAAGAGTTCCGTCAAGGTGAAATATAATCCGGTTAAGGGCGCGACGGGCTTCCAGCTTAAATATATCGACAGTAAAGGAAACACTGTCATCAAAAGCATCAAGACCTTAAAGGCAATGACCGTGACGCTCAAAAAGCTTCCGGCCGGAAGCGGAAAGGTCTGCGTCCGCGCTTTTGTTGTCAGCGGAAAACAAAGCGCTTTTTCAAAGTGGAGGGTCAAAGCGGTAACGGTTCGGTGAGGCTGATTTTTAAGAATTCTCCTGCCGCATGAACGTAACCTTTGCGCTCCCGCTCGGTTGAGCGGCCGTCTCGCTTATTCCTCTTACAAATTCCTTGATTTTTTAAAAAGTCAGTCACAGCGTTTCAAAGGTTACGGACTGAATTTTTTCTCCGCAATGAGGGAAAATATTTCGGTGAAAGTCTTTACTTTTTATTTGCGCTGTGTTATAATCTTTCAGCGTTAT
>DJPI01000019.1 GCA_002438505.1 Ruminococcaceae bacterium UBA6416
GCGGACGGCTGGACGGAGTTTTCCTGCTCAAAGTGTGGAGCAACAAAAACCGATGATGTGACAACAAAGCTCGGCCATGACATGAAAGAGGTTTCACGCAGAGAGGCCACCTGCCGTGAACCCGGTGTTATCAATTATAATTGCTCGCGCTGCACAGTCACCTCGAGCACGGTTATCGCCCCTGTTCCCCACAGCTACACTAAGGAAACAGTAACCAAAAAACAGACCTGTTTAACGGGCGGCCACTCAATCTATCAGTGCAAATGGTGCGATAAGTATGATGAAAGCAGAGGCGGAAGTGCCGGCGTTGATACCCCGGCTCTCGGCCATGACTGGAACCATCAGGAAAGCGATGAAAGATGGGACGTTGTTACTCCTGCAACCTGTGAAAGAAAAGGCCTTGAAAAACGCACCTGTAAGAGAGACCCCTCCCACGTTGACACAAGAGACATTCCGGCGCTCGGACATGACTATGACAAGAATATCACAAGAACCGTTCCTGCAACCTGCACAAAGGACGGCTATACCTATCACCCCTGTAAGCATAAAGACTGCAACAGCTATGAACCAGTTAGCACCCTCCCGAAGCTTAACCACCAGGACGACGGAAAAGGCGAATGGGTGACTACCCTTGAGGCTAAGTGTGAAACCGACGGTTTGAAGCAGTATGAATGCGCTCTTTGCGGCGAGTATGTTAAGGAAGAAATTCTCCCGAAGCTTAACCACAGCTTCACAAAGTATGAAAAGAGCAAAGAGGCGGATTGCATCAATAATGCGCTTGAAACCGCCACCTGCGACCACAAGGGTTGCGGAAAAACCGACACAAGGGAAAGGCCGAACACCAAGCTCGGACACGAATTCCTTCCCGAAAACTATAGTTATAACAATGACGCAAAGTGCGGAATTGACGGAACACAAACCGCAAAATGCACCCGCTGTGACGCTACGGATACAATAACAGCCCCCGGCACCGCGCTCAAGCATAAGTTCACAAATTATAAAGAAAGCAAGCCCGCAACCTGCCTCACTAACGCTGAGGAAACCGCCACCTGCGATAACGGCTGCGGAGCAACGGATACTCGCGAGGTTCCGAATTCCGCTCTCGGCCATACCGCAAATAACTTTAACCATAACGTGGGAACGGAAACCTGCTGTGAGCTTGGAACAAAGACCGGCGTCTGCGAAAGATGCGGCATGACATTCACCGTCGCTGAAGACAGACCGGAGTATTACGCTGCTCATACCTATGAAACCGACAAGGACGGCAACATCGTTTATGAGTTTGTTGAAGACAGCGAAAGCTGCACAAAGGACGGCGTTGAAAGAGCATACTGCATCAATGAAAGCACTCGTGATGACGGAAAGGACTGGAAATGCGGAACTTATCTTGAAAGAACCGCAGAGGGAACAAGACATCCCCACTCTTTCCCCGACCCGGTGACCGAAAGAGACGCTTATAAATCAAACGGAGACGGAACCTGCGTCAGCAACGGAACAATGAGCGCATACTGCAAAGAATGCCACAGCGCGAAAAAGACCGTTGAAATGCCGGACTCAAAGGGTGACCATTACGTTGCAAACTGGATTTCAGACGGCAACGCAACCTGCACAAAGGACGGAACAAAGCACGGAAAATGCGTATACTGCGGAAAAGAGTTTAAAAATGTAACCGATGCCGGCTCGGCTCTCGGCCATTGGTTCAGAGATTACAAAACAACAACCGCAGCAACCTGCACCGGTGACAGAGTCAGAACCGCACAGTGTGAACGTGAATTCCTTGATGAAGCAACCGGAAAAATGGTTCGCTGCACGGAAAAAGACTCCGTAACGGACAAGGGCAGCGCCCTTGGCCACAGCTGGAGCGCATGGACGTTCATCGGTGAAAAGGACGCGGACGGAAACGAGCTTCCCCATAACTGTCAGCACGGCGGAACAATGGAGCGCCACTGCACCCGCACCGGCTGCACCGAAAAAGAAACCAAGACTGTTGGAAAAACCGAACATATATGGACATGGGTAATTGTTAAAGAAGAAGGCGTCAAGACTGACTGCACCACCGGCTATAAGAAGCATCAGGTCTGCTCGGTTTGCGGAGCTGTGAAACCAAATTCTGAGGTTAAAGTTCCCGGCGGAGTTCATAACTTCACCATCAATGAGAAGCTTTCAAAGGACGCAACCTGCACCGAAGAGGGCTTGACAGTCATTACCTGCGAGCTTTGCGGAAAAGAATACAGCAGAACTACGATTGAAAAAACCGGCCACCTCAATTCTTATCTTGACACAACAACCGTTAAGGCTGCAACCTGCAAGGAAGAGGGTTATACCGGAGACGAAAAGTGCGTTGTTTGCGACACGGTAACCAAAAAGGGTGAAGTAATCCCCGTAACGGATAACCACGTCTTTAAGGATTATACTGACTTTGAAGAAGCAACCTGCACAAAGAACAAAACGGAAAAAGCGGTCTGCTCCGTCTGCGGAAAAGCGGAAAACACAAGAGAAATTCCCGGAACCGCCCTCGGCCATGATTTTGGCGAATACAAGGAGAGCAAGGCTGCAACCTGCACCAAGGACGCGGAAAAGACAGCGGAATGCTCACGCTGCGGTGCCACCGATACCGTCAGAGTTCCGAAGTCCGCCCTCGGCCACAAGTGGGGCGAATGGAAAACGATTGAAGAAGCAACCTGCACAAAGGTTGGAAAGGCTGAAAGAAAATGTGAACGCGAGGGCTGCGAGCTTGTTGTTTATAAGCAGCTGCGCAAGCTCAGTCACACCGAAAGCGAATGGATAATTGACAAGGAAGCCTCCTGCACCGAAGAGGGCAAACGTCACACCGAATGCACCGGCGGCTGCGGATATATCTTCAAAGAAGAGGTTATCCCGAAGAAAGAGCATGACTATGAAGTCATTGCAAGCACCGTGACCTGCATTGATGACGGATATAAAACCTTCAAATGTAAGGTCTGCGGCCATGTAAAGAAGGGCGAAATTGAAAAAGCTCTCGGCCATGATTGGAGCGGCGCCTGGGTTGTCACAAAGGAACCGACCTGCACCAAGAAGGGACAGGAAAAGCTGACCTGCAAGCGCTGTGACAAGAGCCAGACAAGACCGATTGACGCGCTCGGCCATGACGTTGTCATTGACCCGGCCGTTCCGGCAACCTGCACCGAACCCGGACTGAGCGAAGGCAGCCACTGCGGCCGCTGCGGCGAGGTTCTCAAAGCGCAGGAAACCGTCATTAAGCCGCACCGTGACGCTGACGGAGACGGAAAGTGTGATGAATGCGGAAAGGAAATCAAGCACAGCACAGACCTTAACTGCGACTGCATCTGCCACAAGCAGTTCTGGCTCATGAAAGTTGTTTATGCAATCGTCCGCGTCTTCTGGAAGCTCTTCAAAATTGGCAAGAGCTGCGACTGCGGAGCAACACACTATTAATTCAAAAACTGCAAATAGTCAAAAAGGAGCGTTCCGTTTGGGACGCTCCTTTTTTTGCTCTTGCGCCGGAAGGCCGCGTTGAGTATAATTAATATAAAAAGTTTTAATCTTTTCTTGTCCGATTTGCGCTTTTTCTTTCGTATATAATTAATGAGAAGGAGGGAGAGACCTATGAATGACGAACTCTTGCTTTCCGAAATTAAAAAGAATCCGTCAAAGGGTTTTGACCTCCTTTTGAATGAGTATTCGGCCTTTGTTTTCCGCGTGTGTCTTGCCGTTCTCGGCTCCGCCGGAACAAAGGAGGACGCTCAGGAGTGCGCCTCAGACGTTTTTGCTGCCTTTTATAAAAACCTTGAAAATGTTGACCTTTCAAAGGGAAGCATCAAGGGGCTTCTTGCCTTCCTTTCGCGCAATGCCGCGATTGACCGGCGGCGGAAGCTTGTGAAGGAAAGCGGACTGACTGTTCCGCTTGAAAACGCGCAGGAGCTTTTTTCTTCTGCGGCCGCGTTTGAAAGCAGCGAAAAAAAGGAGCGCAGCCGTCTTGTTGCCGAGGCGGTTCAGGCTCTCGGAGAGCCGGACAGAACAATAATTCTGCGCAAGTATTTCTTTGGCGAAAGCGCAAAGGAAATTTCAAAGCGGATTTCAATCTCCGCAGAAACCGTTCAAAAACGCTCGCGGCGCGCGCTTGAAAAACTCAAAACTTTCCTTGAAAGCAGCATGGGAGGTGTTTTGCTTGACTGATTTTGATGATGTTTTTTCTTCTCTTTCTCCAAATGAGCTTGGCGCTCTGCTCAAAAAAGAGGAGGCGGAAATTGACAGGGCGGACAAAGAAAAAATCCGCGCACTCTCTTTCCAAAAGGCCGGAATAACACGCGGCGGAAAAAGGAAAATAACGCTTGTCCGCATCATTGCCGCGGCGGCGTGTCTGTGCATTGTTTCCTGCGCGGCGTTTTTTGGCGTTAAAACGCTTTCAAAGCCGGAGCCTGAGAGCACAACCGCTCCGCTTGCAACCTCTTCATCAACAGCGGGGGAAAAGGCACTGATGCTTGCAATTTCAAAGGGCGATGAGGGGCTGATTGAAAAGCTTCTCAAAAGCGGCGTCCTTGTCAGCCGCGATATCCTCAATTACGCGGTCGGCTGCACCTCGTTTTTGTCTTATAACATCATAAGCGAGATTGCAAAAGCGACCGAGGAGGTTTTCGGCTCAACCGGGCTTGATCCGCTTTTGGAAAGCACTCTCATCGGCAACTCAAAAAAGGCTCTTGAGGAGCTTAAAAAGCGTGACGGAATTTTGATGACACCGAGCGAAAAGCTTGCGTTCTTCTTTTCGGCTGCGTTTTGCAGCAGTGACGTTGTTGAAGAGTTCTGCAAAAAAGGCGCGGACATCAACGCAACGGACGCGGCCGGAAACAACATTCTTGGCATTGCTGAAAAATACGGAAACAGTGAAAATGTTGAATACGCCCACGAAAAGGGCTTGAATTGAAAGAAAGGTGACAATCATGAAAAAAAGAACAGCGTTAATCACAGCAATTTTTCTCATCCTCAGTGTTGCGTGTGCCTTGGCGGTTTCCGCCGTTGACGCCGCCGTTGCGGCAACGGTGCCGGTTGAAAAGGACAGGCTTTATTATGCCTATTACAACACAAAAAGCGGAAAGGGTGCCATCTCATTCTGCCTTGACAACAAGTTCACCGCCTTCGGAAAATCAGGAGAAAACATCTCCGTCTGCACAAAAAACGCGGACGGAACCTTCAGCGTGCTTTATGACATTGACAAAAGCGCCGTTGACGTCTGGTTTTCCGGAACAACCGACCTCAAGCTTCAGACGGGCGAGAATGTTTCATCGCTGCTCGGCGGCCTTTCGGGTCTCGGAATCACGGCAGACATGGAAAAAACGAATGTTGCGCTGAATCTTTCCGGCCAGAGCATTGAAAAGGGCAATGAATATTATGTCTATATCCCGGCATATTACTTCCTTGACGAAAACGGAACCGGAAACGCCGGTGCATATATCTCCGTTGAAAAGGAAAAAATCAATTCATACACAGGCGACCTGCTCTCAGACCTTCAGAACGCCGCAGACGATGTGTATGACCTTGCAATCCGCGGATATGAAACCGTTGCCGGTCTCCTCGGAAGATAAGAACAACAAAACGGGCGTCCTTGCTTTAAACGCGGGACGTCCGTTTTTTGCTGTGTGTTTTGCACAAAAGAGCGGTTGCGCGTTAAAAACTTTTTGTGTGCATAAATTGAGAATATTTTTTCAAAACTCTTGCATAAACATTCAAAATACTGTATAATACGTGCATATTATTCAATGGGCTTGCAGCTGATATCAATTTTTGCAGCCATTGAAAATTCAAAACAGAATGTGAGGAAAAAACCATGAAAAACATCAAAAAAGCTGTTGCTCTCCTTCTTGCCTGTGTATTGTGCCTTTGCCTCGCCGCCTGCGGATCAGATGAAAAAGAAACAACCTCATCCGCTGAATCGACCGGTGCAGACACAAGCCTTGAGGACGTTAAAAAGAGCGGAAAGCTCTCCATTGCAACAAGTCCGGACTTTCCGCCGTTTGAGTCGCTTGAGGGTGACAAGGTTGTCGGCATTGAAATTGACATTCTTGAAATGATTGCAGAAAAGCTCGGCGTTGAGCTTGAAATTAACCAGATGGACTTTGACTCCGTCCTTCCCGGAATTCAGAGCGGAAAATTCGATGTCGGCGTTTCCGGAATTACCGTTACTGAGGACAGAAAGGCAAACGCAGACTTCACCGATCCTTACTTCCTTGCTGCGCAGGCAATCATTGTTATGAACGGCAGCGACATCAAGTCTAAAGCAGACCTTGAGGGCAAAAAGGTTTCCGTTCAGACCGGAACCACCGCTGAGGAATACTGCATGAAGAACGGCTATGACGTTTCCGCTTTCCAGGCAAACAACGATGCGCTTTCGGCTCTCACAAGCGGAAAGGTTGACGCTTGGGTTGTTGACAATCAGACCGGAATTGCAATGTCCGCCGAAACAAACGGAAAAACCGTTGTTCTTGATGAGGCAATGACAACTGAGCCGTATTCGTTCGCCTTCAAAAAGGGAAGCACCTCGCTTGTCAATGAAATCAACGGTTACATCCAGGGCTGGCTCAAAGACGGAACGATTGAAAAAATCTTTGAAAAATATGACATACCTTATGTTTCACCTGAAGCATAATTAAGGGGAAGCCTATGGAAAAAATTACTGTGTTTTTTCAAACATGGGGTGCGCAGCTTCAAAAGACGTTCATTGAACAGGAGCGTTACAAATGGCTGCTTGAGGGCCTTTCAAACACACTGATAATCACGCTCGGCGCGCTTGTTATCGGCGTTGCGCTCGGAACCGTGATTGCAACGGTCAAGTATTTTTCGGATGACAACAAGTTTCTGAAGTTTTTTGGAAAAGTCTGTGATATCTATGTTACAACCATCCGCGGAATACCGGTTGTTGTTCTCCTTTTGATTTTCTACTATCTTATACTTAAATCCTCTGAAGGCGTTGTTGTCGGAATCGTAACCTTCGGTCTGAACTCCGCTGCGTATATGGCAGAGCTGATACGCAGCGGCATCAACGCCGTTGATGTCGGACAGCTTGAGGCCGGACGCAGTCTCGGCCTTTCAAAAATGCAGACGATGAGAAAAATCATCTTTCCGCAGGCGGTCAAAAACATTCTTCCGGCAATCGGCAACGAGTTCATCGCCCTTTTGAAGGAGACCTCCGTTGCCGGATATGTTGCGGTCAAGGATCTCACAAGAGCCGGAAATCTCATCAGAAACAACACGTTTGACGCGTTCAATCCGCTCATTGCGGTTGCGCTTGTCTATCTTATTCTTGTTATTCTTCTGACAAAACTTTTGAGCAGACTGGAAAGGAGGCTTTCCAAGAGTGATAGAAGTAAAAAATCTAAGAAAAAGCTTTGATGATATCGAGGTGCTCAAGGGCATCAACGAAACCGTTAACAAAGGCGATGTTGCCTGCATTATCGGGCCGTCCGGCTCAGGAAAGTCAACCTTTTTGCGCTGCTTGAATCTTCTTGAAAAGCCGACCGGCGGCGAGATAATTTTTGAGGGTGTGAACCTCACTGCAAAGGGTGTTGACCTCAACCTTCACCGCCAAAAAATGGGAATGGTTTTTCAGCAGTTCCACCTGTTTCCCCATATGACGGTTATTGATAACCTCACAATGGCTCCGGTGCTTCTTAAAAAGATGACAAAGCCGCAGGCCGAGAAAAAGGGAATGGAGCTTCTTGCCCGCGTTGGCCTTGCAGACAGAGCTTCGGCATACCCGGCGGAGCTTTCCGGCGGCCAGAAGCAGCGCGTTGCAATCGTCCGTGCGCTCTGCATGAGTCCGGATGTGATGCTTTTTGACGAGCCGACAAGCGCCCTTGACCCGGAAATGGTCGGAGAGGTTCTTGACGTTATGAAGGAGCTGGCTCACGAGGGAATGACAATGGTTGTTGTTACTCACGAAATGGGCTTTGCAAAGGAGGTTGCAAACCGCGTCCTTTTCATGGACGATGGTGTTATAATGGAGGAAGGCACGCCCGGGGAGATTTTTGAAAATCCTCAGTGCGAAAGGCTCAAAACCTTCCTTTCAAAGGTACTCTGATTAGATTTTGGATATTGGACAAATATCAGCTTATATAAAACTGCGGGCGGCTTAATGGCCGCCCCTGTGGTATAATCATTGGTAACGCAAAAAGGAGAGAACAGACATGAATCTTAAAGGAAAAGATTTTCTCAAGCTTCTTGATTACTCACCAAAGGAGATTGAGTTTCTGCTCGGCCTTGCGGCCGATTTAAAGGAAAAGAAAAAGAAGGGCATTCCCCACAGACTCTGCGAGGGAAAAAATGTTGCGCTGATTTTTGAAAAAACAAGCACAAGAACCCGGTGCAGCTTTGAGGTTGCCGCTCATGACCTCGGAATGGGCAGCACCTATCTTGATCCCTCGGGCTCACAGATTGGAAAAAAGGAGAGCATTGCAGACACGGCGAGAGTTCTCTCCGGAATGTTTGACGGAATTGAATACCGCGGCTTTGGCCAGGAAATTGTTGAAGAGCTTGCAAAATATGCCTCTGTTCCCGTTTGGAACGGTCTGACGGATGAATATCACCCAACGCAGATACTTGCCGATTTTCTCACAATTTTTGAGCATTACGGCCATCTTAAAGGAATCAACTTTGTCTATATGGGAGACGCAAGGTTCAATATGGGCAATTCGCTCATGGTCGGCTGCGCAAAAATGGGCGTGAACTTCACCGTTTGCGCACCGAAGGAGTATTTTCCGGACAAAAAGCTCATTGAGCAGTGCAATGAGCTTGCAAAGGAAAGCGGCGCCGTGCTCAATTTCACGGAGAATACGGACGAGGCACTGAACGGTGCAGACGTTGTTTATACCGACGTCTGGGTTTCAATGGGTGAGCCGGTTGAGGTTTGGGAAGAGCGAATCAACGCTCTTGCGCCTTATCAGGTGAACGGTCAGCTGATGAAAAAAGCGAAACCGACCGCAATTTTCATGCACTGCCTTCCGGCCTATCACGACCACAAGACCGCGGTCGGAAAAGAGATGGGAGAAAAATTCTCACGCGATGCAATGGAAGTTACAAATGAAGTTTTTGAAAGCAAGCAGTCTGTTGTTTTTGAGGAAGCGGAAAACCGAATGCACACGATAAAAGCCGTTATGGCTGCAACGCTTTGTGATTTTTGATGAATTTACTTTACCGGAGAGCTGTGTATGAAAACAAAAAACAAAAAAATTGTCCTTGAGGACGGAAGCGAATATTACGGATACGGTTTTGGAGCCGATATCGACAGGGTGTGTGAAATTGTTTTCAACACCTCGCCTGTTGGTTATCAGGAAATTGTTTCCGACCCCTCATATACCGATCAGCTGGTTGTGATGACCTATCCGCTTATTGGAAACTACGGAATCTGTGACGATGACTTTGAATGCAAAAACCCAAGCATTGGCGGCCTTGTTGTTTATGATTATAACGACAGACCGTCTAATTTCCGCTATACAAAAACTCTGTCCGAGCTGCTTGAAGAAAACAATATCCCGGGAATATCCGGCGTTGACACAAGGAAGCTCACGCGCAGCATTCGTGACTTTGGCTCGCGCCGTGTTCTCATCACCTCAAGTGATACGCCGCGCGAAAAAGCGCTTGAAATTATTGCGCAGACTCCTGTCTCACATGACGCAGTTGCGCGCGTGAGCTGCAAAAAGCGCTGGTATTCGCGCACGGCGAACCCGAAATTCAATGTTGTTGCCGTTGACTGCGGAATCAAGCTGAACATTGTCAGAAGCCTCAACAAGCTCGGCTGCAATGTCATTGTTGTTCCCTTTGACACTCCGGCGGAAAAAATTGAATTCATGAAGCCGGACGGAATTTTTCTCTCAAACGGCCCGGGAAATCCGGAGGATGTGACTGCCGTTATTGAAACGGTGAAAAAGCTCATGGGAAAATATCCGATTTTCGGAATCTGTCTCGGACACCAGATAATTGCCCTTGCGAGCGGAGCTAAGACCTATAAGCTCAAATTCGGCCACAGGGGAGGCAACCACCCCGTCCTAAACAAAAAGACCGGGAAAATTGAAATTACATCTCAGAACCACAGCTATGCCGTTGATGAAAAGAGCCTTGACGGAACCGGACTTTCCGTTACCCATATCAACCTCCTTGACAAAACGGTTGAAGGACTTGAAAACAAGGAAGAGCGCGTTTTCAGCGTTCAGTATCACCCGGAAAGCGCCCCCGGCCCTCAGGACAGCGGATATCTTTTCGGTGAATTTATAAAGCATATGAAGGAGGCGAAGGGCAATGCCTAAAAGGACGGATATTAAAAAAGTTCTCGTTATCGGTTCGGGTCCCATTGTTATCGGTCAGGCGGCCGAGTTTGATTACGCCGGAACCCAGGCCTGCCTTGCGCTGAAAGAGGAGGGCTATGAGGTTGTTCTTGCAAACTCGAACCCGGCAACAATTATGACGGATACAATGGTTGCGGACAAGGTTTATATGGAGCCACTGACGTTTGAATACCTTGCGCGGATATGCCGCTTTGAGCGCCCGGACGCCCTTGTTCCCGGAATCGGCGGCCAGACCGGCTTGAACCTTGCAATGCGCCTTGCAAAAGAGGGCGTTCTTGAGGAATGCGGAATTGAACTTCTCGGAACGGACGCCGAAAGCATTGCAAAGGCGGAGGACAGGGAGCTTTTTAAGGAGCTTTGTGAGGAAATCGGCGAGCCCGTTGTTCCCTCTCGGATAACATACAGCACCGAAGAAGCGCTTTCGGCTGCGGAAAAAATCGGTTATCCGGTCATTCTCCGTCCTGCGTTCACACTCGGCGGAACGGGCGGCGGCTTTGCCGATGACGAAGAAGAGCTCAAGCTTAAAATGAAAAACGCTCTTGCGCTTTCTCCCGTTCATCAGGTTTTGATTGAAAAGAGCATCAAGGGCTATAAGGAAATTGAATATGAGGTTATCCGGGACGCAAATGACACCGCAATAACCGTTTGCAACATGGAAAACCTTGACCCGGTCGGAATCCACACGGGAGACTCGGTTGTCGTTGCGCCGAGCCAGACGCTCACCAACAAGGAATATCATATGCTGCGCGACAGTGCGCTGAAAATTATCCGCGCGCTCAAGGTTGAGGGCGGCTGCAATGTTCAGTTTGCGCTCGACCCTTATTCGTTCGGCTATTATGTTATTGAGGTCAACCCCCGTGTTTCGCGTTCGTCCGCCCTTGCTTCAAAGGCAACGGGCTATCCGATTGCCCGCGTTTCCGCAAAAATCGCGGTTGGACTGCACCTTGATGAAATTCAGCTTGCAAACACCCCGGCCTGCTTTGAACCGGCACTTGATTATGTTGTTACCAAAATGCCGCGTTTTCCGTTCGATAAGTTCCCGACTGCGCTCAACACGCTTTCAACTCAGATGAAGGCAACGGGCGAGGTTATGAGTGTCGGCAGGAATTTTGAGGAGAGCTTCCTCAAGGCCATCCGCTCGCTTGAGGACGGAAGAAATCACATTCACCTTGAAAAGTTCGATTCGGCTCATATGAGCGTGAACGACCTTCTTGAATATATCAAAGACGGAACGGATGACCGCCTTTATGCAATTTCTCAGCTCATGTGGCTCGGTGTTGATGCATCGCTCATCTGTGATATTACACAGATTGATATGTTCTTCCTTGACAAGATCAGAAAAATTGTCCGGCTTGAAAAGGAGCTTGAAAAGGGAAGAGGCTCAATACCGCTTTTGAAAGAGGCAAAACGCAACGGCTTTTCAGACTCCTATGTTGCCGAGCTTTGGGGAAAGACAACGGATGAAGTTTATGAGCTGAGGCTCAAAGAGAACATCTTCCCGGTCTATAAAATGATTGACACCTGCTCAAGCGAGTTTGAAAGCTATGTTCCGTATTTTTACTCGACCTATGCCGAGGAGAACGAGTCGGTCATTTCCGATAAAAAGAAGATTATTGTTCTCGGTTCGGGACCCATCAGAATCGGACAGGGCGTTGAGTTTGACTATTCAACCGTTCACGCGGTCAAAACCATTCAAAAAATGGGCTATGAAGCGATAGTTATCAACAACAACCCGGAAACCGTTTCAACCGATTACACCGTTTCAGACAAGCTTTATTTTGAGCCGCTCACGCCTGAGGACGTGATGAATGTTGTTCTTCTTGAAAAGCCGGTTGGCGTGATTGCAACTCTCGGCGGCCAGACGGCGGTCAACCTTGCCGCGCCACTCGCTGCAAGGGGAGTGAAAATCATTGGAACAAACTGCGCCGCGATTGAAAAGGCGGAAAACCGCGATGCGTTTGACAGTGTTATCAAATCTCTCAAAATTCCCAACCCAAAGGGAGAGGCCGTTACCGACATTGAAACGGGAGTTAAGGTTGCCGAGGAAATCGGCTATCCGGTCCTTGTGCGCCCGAGCTTTGTCCTTGGCGGAAGAGCAATGGAGATTGTTGCAAACGAAAAAATGCTGCGCAAATATCTCAAAACCGCCGTTGAGGTTGATGTTGACAAGCCGGTGCTCATCGACAAATATCTCATGGGCAAAGAGGTTGAGGTTGACGCGGTCTGCGATGGCGAAAGGGTTTTTCTTCCCGGAATCATGGAGCTTGTTGAGCGGACGGGAGTTCATTCCGGAGACAGCACAAGCGTTTATCCGCCGTTCTCCCTCTCTGAAAAGGTTAAAAACAAAATCATTGATTACACAACAAAGCTCGGACTCGGAATCGGCATCAAAGGTCTTTTCAACATTCAGTTCATTGTTGACTCAAACGAAGATGTTTTTGTCATTGAGGTCAACCCCAGAGCGTCAAGGAGCGTTCCGTTCCTTTCAAAGTCAACCGGGTGCAGCCTTGTTGACATCGGAGTGCGCGTAATGCTTGGAGAAAGCCTTGAAAAGCAGGGAATCACGGAAACGATATTGCCCGAAAAAAGGCGCTGGTATGTTAAGGCACCGGCGTTCTCCTTTGCAAAGCTCACCGGAATGGATGCATATCTTTCTCCGGAGATGAAATCAACGGGTGAGGCAATAGGCTATGACAAGCGTCTTTCGCGAGCACTTTACAAAGCGTTCCAGGCGGCCGGAATACCGATGCTCAAATACGGAACGGTTCTTGTTACCGTTGCGGACGAGGATAAGGCGGAAACGCTTCCGCTTGTTCGCCGCTTCCGCGACATCGGCTTCAACATTGAGGCAACGTCACTGACGGCTGATTTTCTCAGGGAAAACGGCGTTCAGGTGAAGAAGCTGCGCAACATCAATGAGGGCAGTGAGGAAGTGCTTGGCTCAATCCGTTCCGGCCATGTCAGCTATATTATCAACACACGCGCAATCCTTTCCGGCGTGCATTACGTTAACGGGGAGGCCATGCGCCGCTGCGCGGTTGAAAACGGAGTAACAACCTTTACCTCGCTTGACACGGTGAAAATTGTTCTTGACGTTCTTGAGGAGCTTGTGAACAAGGTTTCAACCATTGACAGCGACGATTGATTTCAGGTAACCGCTGATTGAATGACAGGCATGAATCTTGTCAATTCAGTCGGCGGTTATTTATATTTTGTCGGATACGAAAGAATTATGTTGACTTTAACATGGGGCAATGATAAAATATGTCATAATAGAATAGATATACAGTATGCTGACGAGGGGGAATAAAATTGGCAATTTGTCCAAAATGCAAAAAACAAGTTAGTGAGGCGGCGGTTGTTTGTCCTCACTGCGAATGTAACATTGAAGAATTCAAGAACAATATCAAAGCGGAAAAGCAGAGGGCTGCGGCCGAAAGGGCAGAAAAGGCAAGGCTCGCCGCAGAGGAAGAAAGAAAGGCGAAAGAGCTTGCCGACCGCCTTATTTGTCCGGACTGCCAAACCGCTGTCACCCTTTCAGACAAAACCTGTCCAAAATGCGGCTTTCCGCTTGATGATAAGGGCGAGCGACTTCGGATGGAACTTTGGCATGATGTAATAGAAGCCAACAAGCCAACATTTAAAATCACATGGCGCAATCCAATTATTACAGGTGCTCTTCTGATGTTTTTTCTGTGGGATATCTGCCGTGAAGATTTTCTTATTTTGAAGCCCGTCATTATTGAAAGAGAAATTTTAATATCTCCTAAATTCGATATTTTGGGGCTTCCGTTTTTGATTGTGCTTTTTGCTTTTATTTTGACGATTTACACATCAATTAAACGCCAGATAGATTATGATGCGGCTAAAGCCAACTACGAAACCTTTATGATTGAACGCAGATATATCACAAAGGATAATTTTATTGATAGAATAAAGAGAGGAATTGCACATTGCCCGTATTGCAAAAGACGAATGACGGAAAAATCGTTTGCTTATTATCCGAACAGAGACGGAACGCCGAGTTCATACATTCATGCTATTCACTGTGAACACTGCGAAAAATTTCTCAAATTTCCCGGAGATGATATTAGAAAATACCAAGAGGAAAGGCACAGAAAAAGCCAGGCGCGTAAAGACCGGTGGGGCTTTTGATGACGCAACAAAAATCCTCCGCTTTATCTCTTGACAAGGCGGAGGTTTTGTGTTATCCTTTATACATAGAGTTTCGATGTATAGAATCTCTATGTAGTAATTTTTAGGATAAGGAGGATGAAATCAATGAATATCAAAAAGGAATTCACAAAAGGCAGCAGTGCCCTGCTTGTTCTCTCCGTGCTCCAAAGCGAGGATCTTTACGGCTATATGATTATCAAGCGTATTGCCGAAAAAAGCGGACAGGTTTTCACCTTTAAGGAGGGCACACTTTATCCGATTCTGCATAATTTTGAACAGGACGGCTTTTTGAAGTCATATTGGACTCAGGCCGAGGGAAGGCAGCGCAAGTATTACCATATCACAAAAAAAGGGCTTAAGGCTCTTGAGCAGGCTATGGAGGAATGGGAGACATATTCGCTTGCGGTCGGAAAGGTTATCGGCAACCGGCCGGCAACGGCCTCCGTTTGAGCCGGAGGGAGGGTAGTTATGAAGTCGAAAGTCAGTGAATATCTTGATTCACTTGTTCCGAAGAATCTTTCAAAAAAACGCCGCGCCCAGCTTTTCCTTGAACTTGAAGACCACATTGTGGAAAAGGCCGGGCATTATATGGAAATCGGATATCCGCAAGAGGAAAGCTTTGACCTTGCCTTGCGTGATATGGGCGAGGACGCGGAAACCGTTAAGGCCGTCAGGGGAGAGTTTGAATCGCTGTATCGCGAAAAAACGTGGCAGGCCGTTTTGGCTGCGGCCGCGGTGCTTCTCCTCAATTTGTTCTGCGTTCTGACCGGTCGGTTCGTTGCTTCAGTCGAATATTTGGGCGACCCGGATTTTGCAATGAACTGCATAAGCTTTACGGTGATGTTTGTTCTTTTGTTTATTATTGTTTACGCAAAGGCTTTGGGTTTTCGCAAAACGCTTTTTGCCGTTGGAGTTTCGTGCTTTGCTATTGCCGCAAGTGTATTATACTGCGTTTTTCCCCAGGCGGCGCTGTTCTCGGTGGAAACGAATGTTTTGTTTTTAATTGACCGTTTCACTCCGCTGTCCGTTTGGAGCAGCAGCCATACCGGAGCAAAACTCTTTTCATTTTTGTCATATGCGTTTGTTGCCGTCTGTGCCGTGTGCTGTTTTGTTTTCTCATGGAGGATAAAAGCCGGACGTGCAAAGCAAAGCGATTCACCCAAAAGAACAATTCTTGCTTTCTGCGCCGTTTTCCTTTCTGTTGCCGGACTGACGTGCGGCGTTTACCCCGGAGCCTATGCTCACGTTAAAAGCATTCCGCAGTACATCACGCCGGACAATTCCTATATTTCAAGTGAAACTGATCGTATCTATTCGCTGCTTGAAAAGACCGGCGATTATGAGGAAAGCCGCAAAATTCTGACTCGGCACGGCTTGGTTAATGCCGAGGAATTCAAAAAAACGCTCACTTATTCGCAGCAAAAAGCCCTTTCAAAGCAGCTGAAGCAGCTGAAGCTTGCAGATGAATCGTTTGAAGCTTGGCTCCCAAAGGAGAAGAAAGAAAACGGCAACGGACTCATTTTCCTCAAAAATGACGGAAGCGGACGTGTTGCGGCACGCGGAACCGGCAACGGCTCAAAATTCCTTGAAAAAGGGGAGTATAACGCTTACAATGTTTATGTTTATGACACAGAAAACTGTGACGCCGAAAAAAGCGAAAAATATTTCCGCGCACTGAAAAAGGGCACGGATGAAAAGGAAGCTTTGAAGTTTTTTGAGCAAAATCATGGCTGCGTCTATTCAAAATTCACCTTTTTTGAAAACGGAGCCACAACCGACAGATACAGGATATACCAGCGGTGGGAGGGGAAAGACGAAAAGCTTGGCGCCAATGTCATTTATAATTCACAGGAGCTTTTCACAGAGCTTGTTTTCACCGGCAAAAAGCTCTCCTCCGGCTCAATGATGAGCACTTTGAGCCTTTTAAGCCTTTCAGACGGAACGGTTGAAACGAGCAATTTGTTTTCGGTTGAGAATTAATTAGCCAAGCGCCCGCCAACTGCAAAAAAATTTCTTCCGGAGCAGTGATTTACTTGACAGAGTGTGTTATTATTGAATCATGAGATAAAATAATAACCGAAAGGATTGATAAGCTATGAAAGAAACACTCAAAGACCTCAAAGAAAGAAGAAGCTGCAGAAAGTATACCGAAAGACCGGTTGAAAAGGAAAAGCTTGACCTCATTCTTGAAGCCGGAACCTACGCGCCGACAGGCCGAAACGCCCAGTCGCCGGTGATTGTTGCCGTCCGCAACGCTCAAACAGTCAGTGAGCTTTCAAAGCTTAATGCTCAAATTATGGGCGCGGACACTGACCCGTTTTACGGCGCCGGAACCGTTCTTGTTGTTCTTGCGGATTCAACGGTCAATACCTATCGCGATGACGGCGCACTCGTTATGGGCAACCTTCTCAATGCGGCGCACGCAGTCGGCGTTGATTCCTGCTTCATCTATCGCGCAAGAGAGATGTTCAAGACCGAAAAGGGAAAAGAGTTTCTCAAAAAATGGGGTCTTGATGAAAAGTATGAGGGTATCGGAAACTGCATTCTCGGCTATGGCGCCGAGGGCGGAATCCGTCCTGCGTCCGAGCGGAAAAAGGGATATATCATATGGGATTGAGCACATTTGAGCGGATATATGACGTTGTGCGCTCCATTCCGCTGGGGAAGGTCATGACCTACGGTCAGGTTGCGCTGCTTGCCGGAAATCCGCGCTGGGCGCGCGTTGTCGGCTATGCGCTGCACAAAAACCCCGAGCCGGGCGTCATTCCCTGCCACAGGGTTGTCAACCGGAACGGACGCCTTGCGCCGGGCTTTGCCTTCGGCGGAACGGACGCCCAAAGGATGCTGCTTGAGGGCGAGGGAGTCACATTCCTTGAAAACGGACTGGTTGATTTGGAAAAACACGGAGTCAAAGATTTTGCTCCTCATGCCGAATAAACAGCTTTTCGTTTCCGAGCAGCAGCAGCGCCCTTGAAAGGGAGAGGAGAAGCGGGAGCTGACCGTCCGGCGAATCCGGGTCAATTTCAAAGTCCTCACGCAGTTTTTTCAGACGGTACTGAACAGTGTTCCTGTGGGTAAACAGGCGCTCTCCCGTTTCTGAGAGCGAGTGGCGGCAAATTAAATATGTGTAAAGAGTCAGGCAAAGTTCGCCGTCATTCTCTTTGTCATATTCAAAGGCATCTTTCACCTTTTCCTCAAGAAAGCCGAAGCTTTCTCCGCTTTTTTTGAGCAGCATAAGAAGCTCATAATCACGGCTCCGTTCAAGAAACGGGGCCTTTTTCTTTTTGAGATAAGAGAGAACATCGTTCGCTCTCTCATACTCGTTTTTGAGCACAAAAAGGTTTTCAAGCCTTTCCGATATTACGGCGCGCAGCCGGTATTCATTGATGACGGAACGCAAAAAGCCGATATCATGATCCTCATGGAGAAAAAGCAGCATTTTTCCGCTGTAAAAAACCGGGTGAGAGGCGTTGAAGCTTTGCTCAAGAGAGCGGGCAATGTGCTCGTTCTTGAGTCTGTCCGCCGAGCTGCCCGAAAGCTCAATGAGGGCAAAGCGCTCCGGATTAAACGCGGAAAGGAAAGTTCCGGCCGCTTTCATTTTGAACACCTCGGCGTTCGGAAACTTTCCGTCAAGAAGCTCAACAATGATTTCCTCGGCGCTGCTGACCGCAAAGCCGCTTGAGTGTCTGTCGGTGTAAAACTGTTTTGCAACAAGACTTTCGCAAAAGAGACAGTCCTGTTCCGGCGGAAGCGCGGCTTCAAAAAGAATATATATTATGTATCCGAGGGCAAGGCAGCCGCTTTTGAGAACATTGACGGAAAAGCTTTTTCCGCTCGTTTCGGCAATGATTCTTTCGCCCCCGCTTTCTTCAAAGCCTTTTGCAATCGCTCCGCAAGCGGAAAGCGGAAGCTCGCTGTGTGCAACGGCTTTGCGGTACGCCTCATCCTCAAAACCTTTTGCGGCAAAGGAGGAGACGATGTGGAAAGCGTTGTCCGTAACGATAACAGGACAGCCGAGCTGGACGCTGACCGCCTCAAGAAGCATATCGAGGGAGTTGTTCTGCAAAAAGGTATTGAGCACGGTAGTTTTGTTCATGAAAATCACTCCTTTGTGCTGGAAGCACAGTTAAATCTCTTTTAATTATACCACCGGCTTATTGAACAATCAAGCCTTTGTGCTATAATATAAGCGTAAATAAGGAGAGCGGATACCAAGAGGCATCCGGAAGAAAGCTCCTTAAAGATACATCGGAGATGATACCAATGTGTAATATGTATAGCGCGACCGAATAAAGGCACGCAGAAGCAGCCGGATTGAAGTGTACCGGCAAAACGAAAAACGCTTCAAACAAAATTTTTAAATTAAAAGAGGTATGCTTTATGTTTGAACTTAGACCGTATTCAAGAAAAAATAATTCCCTTTATAATCCGTTCCGTGAGATGGACGAACTTGAAAACAAGCTTTTCTCAAACCCGTTTGGATTTTTTGACAGCACATCGCTTGATGAATTCAAGACCGACATCAAGGATGAGGGCGACCATTATGTTCTTGAGGCCGACCTCCCCGGCTTTGAAAAGAAGGACATTCACCTTGACATCAACAACGACATCCTGACTGTCAGCGCGGAGCGTCATTCCGAACACGAGGAAAAGGATAAGAAAGGCAAATATGTCCGTTGCGAGCGTTCCTACGGTTCATACAGCCGTCAGTTTGATTTGTCCGGCGTTAAGGCCGATGAAATCGGCGCCAAATATGAAAACGGCGTTTTGAAACTGACGATGCCCAAAAAGACCGCGGAAGAACCCAAGACCCATCACCTTGAAATTGAATAATTCCGGTTCTGCGGAATAAAACATCTGCCGCCCGGTTGAGCGTAAAACTCAGCCGGACGGCTTTTTTGGTTCTTTACGGGGATAAGGCAGTGATTCATCGGTCAACTCCAGGATATAATCAGTGGAGGTGTTGAAGAATTCTGCAAGTGCAATGAGTGCTTCAACCGGCAGACCGCGTTGGCCGTTTTCATATTGTGAGTAGGTGTTTTGCTTGATATGCAAAAACGAAGCAAGCTCTGTTTGAGTGACATCGTTGTCCTCCCGGAGACTTTTCAGTCTCATAACATCAGCACCTTTTCAAAAATTATCGTATTTATTATAGATAATCTCAAGGCGAGATATTGACAACTATCTCAAAATGTGATATTATTGCCATACAAAAAATATTGGAAAGGATTCTGATACTATGAAAAAAAGCGGTAAGACAAGAAAAATTCTTTCATTCATCCTTATGGCAGCGATGCTTCTTTCAATCGCCCCGTTTGCCGGAATAGGCCTGACGGCAAAAGCGGCAGGCCACTTGATTTGGCCTGTGCCCGGACACTATGAACGCTCGCAGCGCTTTCACGCTGGCAATGCTATCGATATTTCAGACGGTTCCATTGCCGGAGCAAGAGTTGTTGCGGCAATGGGCGGAACCGTAACAACAATTTATTATTGCACACGCAATCATTATGGCGATGACAGCGGAAATTGTTGCTATGGATTTGGAACAGGACTGGTTATCACCGGAGATGACGGAAGAATTTATCAGTATTGTCATATGCAGGCCGGAAGCATTCCGAGCAATGTTTATTATGGCGCATATGTTTCCGCCGGTCAGCAAATCGGACGTGTTGGAATGACGGGAAATGCCAGCGGAAATCACCTTCATTTTGGAATTTCATTCGGAAAATATTGGTATGCCGGTGTGGATCCTGATAAAGAAAACTACGATCACAGTTACTCACCAACCATTACAAAACAGCCGACCTGCACCTCAAGCGGAGTAAAAACATACCGCTGCTCCTGCGGAGCTTCATACACCGAAACAATCGGTGCGCTCGGACACGATTACAAAAATTACAGTGAAGTTGTTGGAACCTGCGTTGAAAACGGAAAAAAAGTTCTTAAATGTTCCCGCTGCTCTGATGAATACATAACTGCTTACACAGGCAAAAATCCCAACTATCACAAAAACAGCAAAGAATTGAAGCGGTACGGAAAATACAGTGAAATTTGTGATTACAAATGCAATGACTGCGGAAAAGAATATACTGTTGATATCGGGATTGAAAGCGCTCAGGTTACAAAGACCGGTGACAGGGAATTTGATGTGGTAGTTAAGCTTAAAAGTGACAGTGAGTATATTCCTGCCATAGAACAAACTGATGTTTTGGGGCATAGGATTGCCGTATCGGATATGTATCCTTTGGGGTTGTGGGGAATCAACGGCGATGTGAATGTCTATAACTGTAAATATGACGGCTCTACATTGTCATTTCACGCAAAAATTTCTGGAAAGACCGATTATGAAATTGAAGACGGCTATGAGCCTTATTTAGGTGATTATCATACAATGAATATTGTTTTTTATAACAAAAACAACAGTTCTTTGCCATCTGGCCGTGCGTTTATAAAATTTTATATGCCTTCCGGAGATTATTATCATTTAAAAGCAGGCGAAAGCCTCAATTTAAAAGATAAAATCAAAACGTATGGTTGTCGCCTACTCAGTGGAGAGTATGGCACAAATATAATTGAATTTGACCAGGAAACAATGACCGTAACAGCCAAAAATCCGGGAACCGTAACGCTGGTTTGGCGAAACAATAAAAATGGCAATTATAAGGGTTGCACAATCGTTGTTGAAAATCCGGCGGCTTCCTGCACCCACCTTTGCCACAAAGGCGGCTTCATTTGGGCCATTGTTCGTTTCTTTTATAAACTTTTCAGAATCAACAAGTACTGCTCCTGCAGTGCGGCGCATTATTGATTAAGAAAATATCTTTTGGGGCTGCCGGAAAACCGACAGCTCCTTTTGTCCTGTTCATCAAAAAAAATCTTCCTGATTTGTTTGTTTTGACGGTAATTGTTAAATATGTGTTATTTCCTTGACGAAACGGTTAACATGGTATAATATAAACATGATTATATGAGGCTAACCGCCTGAAAGGAGTAAAACCATGTTCACATTCGATGCACTTGTCAAGCTTTATAAGATCATCATTAAGATTCTTGTCAAACTCGGCTGGATCAAAGACCCGGGTAATGAGCCCGAAGAGCCGGAAACAACAAACCACGTTGGCTGAAAGCCGGACAACCGCTGATTAGTTTAATCAGCGGTTGTTTACGGAAAGATTTTGCAGACATCAAAGCCTGCGCAAAAGAAAAGGAGTTTAAAACAAAAAATGCTTACCGTTAAAATGTTCAGAAAAATTTTTGCAGTTTTTGCTGCGCTTTTCATCTCTCTCGGCTGGCTCACAGGCCCTTCAACAGAGAATCCGATTCAGTTTAAGGACAGCGAGAATGTCAGACTTTCCTTTGCTGCCGTCAGCGATGTTCACGTTCTTGGTGAATCAATCACGGAATTCAGATTTGAAAATCTTTTTAAAGACCTTTCAAATTCAAAAGAAAAATTTGACGCCGTTGTCATTGCCGGAGACCTCACGGAGATGGGCTTTAACTGCGAATATGAGACCTTCTTCAAGGTTCTTGACAATCAGACCGTCACAAAGAACCTCATCATTGCAACCGGCAACCACGATGTCCGCTATGCCTACAAAAAGAACAAGCCGATCATTATGAACAAGGTTGAGGAGTATCTTGGCATTGACACCAAGGGCGAAAGCTTCTATTCATATGACATCAACGGCTATACGTTCATTGTTATGGGCTCTGAAAAGCAGGTTTTTGAAAGGGCGTACATCTCAGACAGACAGCTTGCCTTTGTTGACAGCGAGCTGAAAAGAGCAACCGCACAGGGCAGACCGGCTTTCGTTATCTGCCATCAGCCGCTCAAAGAGACCCATGGACTTCCCGAGGTTTGGAAAACCGGAGATCTTGGCGACCAGTCACAGGACGTTCGCGATATCCTTGTGAAGTATAAGAATGTTTTCTATATTAACGGGCACCTTCATGACGGAATGCATGACCGCTCGGTTGAAAAGCTTGCAGACGGTGTTTACAGCATCAACCTGCCAACATACGGAAAGACCAATGACTTTGGCGTTAAGGACAGAGGCATAGGCTATTACATTGAGGTTTATGACAATCAGGTGATTTTCACCGGAAGAAACTTCCTCAAGGGCTATAATGTTGATGTTGTTGATACGTTTGACCTCGTTTAACGGAACATAATAAAAAGCGGCTGTCGCAAATGCGGCGGCCGCTTTTTAGATTTTAGACGTTAGAGGTTGGATGTTGGATTTTTCAAATTGGAAAACAATGCGCGTTGTGGTCGGTTTGGAGTGTCAATGACCTTGCCTCTTGCACCGCATCAAAACAAACCTCAACATCGCATGGGAGTCTCGTGAGGCTCCCGTTCAGTCCAACCTTTTGCCACACATAAAAATTCTCGCAATATCTAGCATCCAGCATCTAGTGTCCAGCATCCAGACCCCAGCGGAGCGTGAGAGCCTGAAAAGAAATCAAAAACCTTTACCGTAAAAAGCAAAAAAACGGGCGCCAATAAAGACGCCCCAATAATTATCCGTTCAGTTTTTCCGCGCTTTCAATTTCAAAAAGAACACGCTGCGGAGCGGGACCGCCCTTGACGTTCCTGCCTTTGACGCAGTTGTCAAGATCAATCGCCGCAAAAACATCGCTCTCAAAAAGGTCACAGATTTTTTTGTATTCCTCAAGCGGAAGCGTTTCAAGCGTATATCCGTTTTCAATGCAAAACGCAACAAGCTCGCCAACTGCCTTGTATGCATCGCGGAAAGGCAGTCCCTTTTTAACAAGATAGTCCGCACAGTCGGTGGCATTGATGAAGCCCTTGGCCGCCGCGGCGCGCATGTTTTCTTTCAGTACCTTTGCGGTGTCAAGCATTGCGGCAAAGGTGTCAATGCAGATGAGAACGGTGTCAACGGCGTCAAAAACCGCCTGCTTGTCCTCCTGCATATCCTTGTTGTATGCAAGCGGCAGACCTTTCATCACCGTCAGAAGTGTCACGAGCGAGCCGAAAACCCGTCCTGATTTTCCGCGGACAAGCTCTGCAATGTCCGGGTTTTTTTTCTGCGGCATGATGCTGCTTCCGGTTGAAAACGCATCGTCAAGCTCAATGAATTTGAACTCCCAAGAGCACCACAACACAACCTCCTCCGCAAAGCGCGAAAGATGAACCATCACGATTGAAAGGCAGGAGAGAAGCTCAATGACGTAATCGCGGTCCGAAACGCCGTCAAGGCTGTTTGAACAAACGCCGGAAAGGCCGAGCAGCTCTGCGGCGTACTCCCTGTCAAGCGGATATGTTGTTCCGGCAAGAGCACCCGAACCGAGGGGAGAGACTGCCGTCCTTTTTTTGCAGTCCGAAAGGCGTTCCCTGTCGCGCAGAAGCATTGCGGCGTAAGCCATCAGGTGGTGGCCGAAAGTCACCGGCTGCGCACGCTGAAGGTGGGTGTAGCCCGGCATTACCGCGTCATAATTTTCCCTGGCCTTTTTAAGGATAACGGCAATGAATTCCTTGAGCGCAAGGTCAATTTTTTCAATTTCATCAAGAAGATAGAGCCGCAGGTCGAGAGCCACCTGATCGTTACGGCTGCGCGCGGTGTGAAGCCGCTTTCCGGTGCTTCCGAGTCTCTTTGTCAGCTCACCCTCAACAAAGGTGTGAATGTCCTCTGCACCCATATCAATGCCAAGCTTTCCGCTTTCAAGGTCGGCGGCAATATCCTTGAGCGAGGCAACAATTTTTTCACTCTCGCTTTTGTCAATAATGCTCTGCTTTCCGAGCATGGTTGCGTGGGCTATTGAGCCTTTGATATCCTGAAAGGCCATCCGGCTGTCAAAGGAGATTGAGGAGTTGAAATCATTCGTTTTTTTGTCAAGCTGTTTTTTGAATCTTCCTGTCCAAAGCGGCATTATTTTTTCCTCCGTTTTCATATCTATCGAACAATTATACATAAAATATGCAAATTGTCAAGCAAATTGTGAATTTATATGCAAAATAAAACAACCGCTCGTTTGCTGAGCGGCCGTTACTTTGCGTTGAGTTTGGAATAATTTTCGGTTTGTGAGTTTTAAGTGCAAATTATAAAAATTGCTTGACAAACAAGCGGAGAATGAGTATAATATAAGCATAAAAGGCTCCGCAGTAAGCGGTTGCTCTTAACGTAAGATTAAAAAATAATCGTCAGTTTCGAGGCTGGGCGGTTATTTTTTATTATCTTCATTTTTATGGTTCTCTGTTTTTTTGACATGATTGTCATAGTTTCTTATGTAGCATGTTGCTGCAACAAGAATCAGGAAAACCATTGCTAATGTTTCCATTGGCAGCCCTCCTTTCCGGAGGGTAACGGATAATAAAAACTGTTCCCTCCTATTGAAGTTTTTTCAATGAAAAGAGCAGCCGCCTACCGCAAGGTTGAAAACTTTCAACTTGTGCAGGCCTACATAATACTATCACACATATCAGATGTTGTCAACAGAAAATACCGTTCGTGGTTAATTCTCGAACGGTATTTTTATGGGCTTGGTCAGTTGTGTCAAAAAACGCTGAAACACCATAAGCGTTTCATAAACGGGTTTTCTACTGCGCATTATACTGCGTAAGCGACTTAAAAACATAGCCGTCGGCTCTTGCTTTGTCAATAATTTCGCCGAGTGCGGCGGCATTGTCCTTTGAAACCGAGTGAAGAAGAATCACCGCGCCGGGGTGCAGCCGCTCGCAGACAGTTTTAATTGCATAGTCCTTGCCTTTAGCCTGCTTAACATTCCAGTCATTATAGGCAACCGACCAGAAAACGCTCACATAACCGAGGGAGGAAACAAGGTCAAGGGCGCTTTCGCTGTATTCCCCGGCGGGAAAACGGAAAAACTTTGCGCAGTAGCCGAAGTTTTCGCGCAGGTAGTTTTCCGTCTGCTCAATTTCATCCTTCATTTTTGTTCGGCTTATTGAGGGAAAGCTCGGGTGCGTTGTTGAATGATTGCCAACAATGTGTCCTTCCTTAATCATTCTAACAATAAGCTCAGGCTGCTTTTTGATGTGGTCAAGAGTGCAGAAAAACGCCGCAGGAACATTCTTTTCCTTCAAAACGTCAAGAACCTTTGACGTCAGGTTTTCATACTCCCAGCCGCAGTCAAAGGTGAGATAAAGAGCCTTTTCCTCAGACTTTTCATCAAGCGTCAGTGCGCCGTATTTATCGAATGCTTTTTGAAATTCAACAACAGTCCGGTGTGGCTTTCCGCCGGAGGCCGGGCCGTGGGAGTGACCGATTTTTTTTGTTGAAAGTCCTTTTGAGTTTTCCGGGTCGGAAACGGTGTATGTCACCTTTTCAAGCGGCGCAAAGCCGGTTTGAGTGTCTGCACCGGAGCTTCCGGTCAAAACAAGGGGAGCGCCGCTGCTTCTCTGGCTTTCGCTTTCATTGGTGAGGCTGACCTCGGTCGGTTTGTTCATCGGCTCGGTGCGCTCAATTTCAGTGCTTTGGCTTTCAAAAGACCTTGCACTGCCGCTGCTTTCAGGAAGCGTTGTGTTGTTTCCGTCTCCCGTGCAGCCGCAAAGCGAAAGCGCAAAAATGAGGGCGAGTGTCAGACAAAAAAGCTTTTTCATTCTTTCATTCCCTTTCCGGACGGCATGGCGCCGCCTATGTAGCCGCCGCTTTTTCTGCGGCGGAAAGGAAATTATTTGAACATATTCTGCATATCGTCAAACATATTTTCCATTGCTTTGAGAGCCTTTGTTGCCTTCTTCTTATACATCTTCTTGGCCGAGGGATTGCCCATTGCGCCGGTGACAAGGCCGGCCGCGCCGCCGACTGCCATTCCGATTCCGATGCCTGTCATAACACTTTTCATTTTCATTAAGATGTCAACTCCTTTGTTCCGGCGGAAAACCGCCTGATGTTCATATTCTCCGCAGAAAAAGGCAAAAAATCACAGGAAAATTTTTCTTTTGGCTTTTGCTCTTGAATGAGACGGAATTCTGTTATATAATAAGTTTTATCATTCGATTGAAAAGATGTGAAAAAATGGCCTTACTCAATATTGTTCTTGTTGAGCCGCAGATTCCGCAGAACACCGGGAACATTGCTCGCACCTGCGCCGCAACGGGCGCAAGGCTCCACCTTGTTGAGCCGATGGGCTTTCATGTTGATGACAAAAAGCTCAAGCGTGCCGGACTGGATTATTGGCATCTGCTTGACATTACATATTATGACGACCTTGATGATTTTTTTGAAAAAAACAAGGGCGGAAATTTCTTTTATTTTTCAACCAAGGGGCGCCGTGTCCATTCGGACATGACATATCCCGACAACAGCTTCCTTGTTTTCGGCCGCGAGGACGCAGGACTTCCGGAGGAATTGCTCAAGGAAAACGAGCAGCGCTGCGTCAGACTTCCGATGCGCGAAGAGGCGCGCAGCCTCAACCTTTCCAACACGGTTGCCGTTGGTGTTTTTGAGGTGCTGCGGCAATGGGGATATCCAAAGCTCAAAAACAGCGGACAGCTCACAAAATATTCTTGGTGAATTTCAGGAGGTATTTTATGCAGACAAAGCACATGAACAGCGAACAGCTTAAAAAAAGATATAAAACAGACATAAAGTCCGCTCAGGGCATTATTGCAATGGCAACAGTTCTGACAATAATTTATGTTGTCCGCTGGCTCTTCACAAAGGAGTTTGATTTTTACTTTTGCACGTCTTTCACCGAGTTCTTGCTGAAAGCGGCGCAGTTTTCTCCTCAGTGCCGCGGTTCATTGCCGAACGCTGCGGCAATCGCCGGGGCGGCGTGCTATGTTGTCATTTATGCCGTTGCCGTTATTCTTGCGCAAAAAAAGCCGCAGACGCTTTGGCTCTCGCTCGCGCTCTATGTTTTTGACACGGTCTTTCTTCTTGCAATCGACATCACGGGTTATTTCGGAGCTTTCACTGCGGAATGCTTCATAGATATTGTTTTTCACTTGTTTATTTTGCTGTTTCTCTGCGTTGGAATTTATGCAAACAAAAAGATTAAAACGCTTCCCGCCGGGGAAGAAGAATGAAAAGAAACATTTTGCAGCCGTCCACGAATTATTTCACGGACGGCTGTTTTTTTGCAATATTTTTCAGGATAAGACAAAATATGAAAAGATTCAACGGATTAATTTACAAATTAGCCTCATTCAAATAGATAAATTGTGTTATAATACACATAGCTGACTTTTGTCAGCATTATTTTGTGAAATTTTTACGGAGAAAAGATCACAGTTGAATAACGAGAGGAGTTTCAGTTTTGAGCAGATTATCAATCCCAACTCCGATAAGCGCACAGGGCGTTATTGATGAAATCTACGGCGATCTTGTCCGCAGACTTCAGGCCAATCCCGTGAGCGTTTGTCCCGTTGACATGGCTGCCGCCTTTGTTAACGTCTGCCACAGCCAGTCGTGCGGAAAGTGTACGCCGTGCCGCGTTGGTCTCGGTCAGCTGCATAAGCTTATCGAAACCGTTCTTGACGGTGACGCAACCGAAAGCACGCTTGACCTCATTGAAAAAACCGCGCGTGTTATCGGCGCAACCGCCGACTGCGCAATAGGCTATGAAGCGGCGCAGATGGTTCTCAGAGGTCTCAACGGCTTTAGAGAGGATTATGAAGCCCACCTTAACGGCACCTGCCTTTGCCGCTTTGACAAGGCGGTTCCCTGCGTTTCCCTCTGCCCGGCGAATGTTGACATTCCAGGCTACGTTGCCCTTGTCAAGGCCGGAAGATACGCCGATGCCGTCCGCCTCATCAGAAAGGACAACCCCTTCCCCAGCGCCTGTGCGCTCATTTGCGAGCATCCGTGCGAGTCTCACTGCCGCAGACGCCTTGTTGACGCGGCGGTCAACATCAGAGGACTCAAAAGAATGGCCGTTGACAATGCCGGAGACGTTCCCGTTCCCGAGTGCGCACCGGCAACGGGCAAAAAGGTTGCCGTTATCGGAGGTGGCCCGTCCGGTCTCACCGCGGCATACTTCCTTTCCCTCATGGGTCACAAGGTCACAATTTTTGAAAAAAGGAGGTTCCTCGGCGGAATGCTGCGATACGGAATTCCGAGCTATCGCCTTCCGCGCGAGATTCTTGAAAAAGAGATTGACTCAATCCTTTCAACCGGAATCGAGGTCAAAATGGGCATTGATATTGGAACTGACGTTACATTTGAGGCAATCAGAGAGCAATTTGACGCAACATACATTGCAATCGGCGCCCACACCGACAACAAGCTCGGCATTGAGGGCGAGGACGGAAACGGCGTTATCTCTGCCGTTGAAATGCTGCGCAGCATAGGTGACGGCGATATGCCCGATTACACGGGCAAAAATGTTGTTGTCATCGGCGGCGGCAATGTTGCAATGGACTGCACAAGAAGCTCAATGCGCCTCGGCGCAAAGAGCGTAACCTGCGTTTACAGACGCCGCAGGGAGGACATGACCGCAATGCCGGAAGAGGTTGAGGGCGCAATGGCTGAGGACTGCGAAATTGTTGAACTCATGACGCCGGAAAAAATTGAACTTGATGAAAACGGAAACGTCAAAGCGCTCTGGGTGGCTCCGCAGATGATTAGCAACATCAAGCGCGGCCGCCCGGCTCCCGTCCGTGCGGAAGAGCCGCTGCGCAGAATTGAATGCGACCTCATTGTTGTTGCAATCGGCCAGGCCATTGAGTCGGCGCACTTTGCAAGCAGCGGAGTTCAAACAAAGTGGGGAAGAATCATGGCTGACATGAAAACAATCGTCAGCGACCACGAGGGACTGTTCTCCGGCGGAGACTGCGTAACCGGCCCGGCAAGCGCAATTATGGCAATCGCTGCCGGAAAAACCGCCGCGGCGAACATTGACCACTATCTTGGCTTTGACTCAAAAATCAGCGTTGACGTTGAAATTCCGGACGCACCGATTGCTCCGCAGCCGCCCTGCGGAAGAATCAATCTCACCGAAAGATCGGCTGAAGAGCGCAAGCATGACTTCCTCCTCATGGAAAATTCAATGACGCTTCAGCAGGCATTCCAGGAGGCCTCGCGCTGCCTGAGATGCGACAAGTTCGGTTACGGCGCACTGAAAGGAGGAAGAATATTCAAATGGTAAAGCTCACAATAGATAACATAGCCGTTGAGGTTGAAAACGGCGCAACAATCCTTGACGCGGCAAGAAAAGTCCATATCAATATTCCCACCCTCTGCTATTTTAAAAAGCTTAACGAAATCGGCGCCTGCCGAATTTGCGTTGTTGAAGTTGAAGGCAACGAGCGCCTTGTTGCCGCCTGCAACACAAAGGCTGAGGATAACATGGTCGTTTTCACAAACAGTCCGCGTGTCCGCGAGGCAAGAACCGTTAACATTCAGCTCATTCTCAGCGAGCACGACTGCTATTGCACAACCTGCGTCCGCAGCGGAACATGCCAGCTTCAAAAGGTTGCGAATGACCTTAATATCTTCAGAAACGAATATGAAACGCGCATTGAGCGCAACAAGCCCCACGGCGATTTTCCGCTTGTTCGTGACGCCGGCCGCTGCATCAAGTGTATGCGCTGCATTCAGGTCTGTGACAAGGTTCAGGCGCTTCACGTTTGGGAGGTTCAAAACACCGGCTCAAGAACAACCGTTGCCGTCAAGGAACACAAAAAGCTTTGGGAAACGGACTGCTCCCTCTGCGGACAGTGCATTACCCATTGCCCGACCGGCGCACTCAGAGAGAGGGATGACACCCGCAGAGTTTATGAGGCTCTTGCCGACCAGAGCAAAATCACCGTTGTTCAGTTTGCTCCGGCCGTCCGCACTGCGTGGGCGGAATCGCTCGGCCTTTCAAAGGAGCTTGCAACGGAAAAGCGTATGGTTGCCGCCGCAAAGGCACTCGGATTCAACTATGTTTTTGACACGGATTTTTCCGCCGACCTCACAATTATGGAGGAGGGCAGCGAGTTCCTTGACAGACTTCAAAACGGCGGAACGCTTCCGCTGATGACCTCCTGCTGCCCCGGCTGGGTGCGCTTCCTCAAGGGTCAGTATCCGGAGTTTACGGACAACCTTTCAACCGCAAAATCGCCGCAGCAGATGTTTGGCGCTGTAACAAAAAGCTATTTTGCAAAGCTTATCGGCGTGAGACCGGAGAACATTTTCTGCGTTTCCGTAATGCCGTGCACGGCGAAAAAGCATGAATGTGCGCTTCCAAATATGAATGACGCCGGCGGTGAAGCGGACGTTGACGTTTCAATCACAACGAGGGAGTTTGCAAGAATGCTTCGTGCAGACCATGTTGGTGTTGATGGACTTAAGGAGTGCGAGTTTGACAGTTCGCTCGGTGCCGCGACCGGCGCCGGAGTGATTTTCGGCGCAACCGGCGGAGTTATGGAGGCGGCGCTCAGGAGCACATACTTCCTTGTCACCGGCGAAAACCCGGACGCAGACGCATTCTCCGGCGTCCGCGGCATTGACGACTGGAAAGAGGCAACCTATGACATCAAGGGAACAAAGGTTAAAGTTGCCGTTGTCAGCGGACTCAAAAACACGCGCAAGCTCATGGAAGCGCTCAAGGAGGGCGAGGTCAGTTATGACTTCATTGAGGTTATGGCGTGTCCGGGCGGCTGCGCAGGCGGCGGCGGACAGCCCATTCATGAGGGCGAGGAGCTTGCCGGCGAGCGCGGAGCAATCCTTTACTCACTCGACAAAAGCAATGCGCTGCGTTTTTCACACGAGAATCCGGAGGTTCAGGCTCTTTACAAAAACTTCCTTCAAAAGCCGCTTTCACACACGGCTCATGAGCTTCTTCACACCGACCACCGCGCGTGGGAGATGACAAAGTGATTCTTTTCCTTTGAACAAAGCATAAAAACAACCGGGCAGCCGTTTTTGACTGCCCGGTTTGTGGTTTATTCGGCGCTGACGTCTCTGATATAATTCTTGAAGAAAACGAGCGCATCGTTCATGGCTTCAATGGGTATTCTCTCATTCGTTCCATGGGTGCAAAGCAGAAGTGAGGTGTCAACCTTAAACGGAGCATAGCGATAGATATTTTCACAAATCGGCTCATAGTGATATGAGTCCGTTCCGCCCATGACAAGGAACGGAGAAACGATTGACCGCGGCTCAATGGACTTGCAAAGCCGCTCAATGATTTTGAACGAGCGCGAATCCATCGGCGAGAATTTTGACGGCTCCTTGCTGTTGAGGACGTTGACCTCAATGTTCTTGTTTCTGACAACCTTTTTGATGTGTGAAACAATGTCTGCCGTTGATGTTCCCGGCATTGCGCGGAAGTTAACGGTGATTGCCGCCCTTTGGGGAAGAACATTCGCTGCCGGGCTGCCCTTGGCCATTGTGATTCCGGTGGTGGTTCTTGTCATGCAGGCCGCCGGCGGAATGAGCTTGCAAACCTGAAGAAGAAGCGGATAGAGCGCCTTGATGTTGCAGGTAACAAGGCGGACGGGATAGGTACAGTTGCGCGCAATGGCTTCAAAAAGATATTTCATGTTTGCGGTGAAAGAGGCTTTGAACTGATTGTTTTCAAGGTCTTTGATAACGTCCGCAATTTTTCCGAGCGCGGTGTGCTTCGGCGGCTGAGAGGAGTGGCCGCCCTTTGCATTAACAACAATTTCAATGTCGGCGTATCCTTTTTCGGCAATACCGATACCGGCGAGGTACTTGTCATTGATGATGCCGGGAATGTTGACGGGAAGCATTGCGCCGCCCTCGTCAAGGATGGCGTCAAGGTGAACTCCCTTTTCGCGCAGATGGTTCATGATATCCGTTGCGCCGTTTTTATCGTTTGCAACAACCTCTTCGTTGTCGCCAAAAAGGAGATAGACATCCCTTTCCGGAACAAAGCCGTCCTCAAGAAGCGCTTCAACAGACTCCATTACACAAATGAGGTGGTTCTTCATGTCAAGAGCGCCGCGGCCCCAAACAAATTCACCGTCGTCAACGCCGTCAAAGGCCGGGTGAGTCCAGTCTCCCTCCGTTCCCTCGGAAACGGGAACAACGTCCTGGTGAGCAAGGAGGGCAACGCCGTCAAGATCGCTGCGCTTTCCCTTCCAGCGGTAAACAAGGTTCGCGGGAGGAACAACGGTTTTTTCAAGGTTCTTTGCAATGAGGGGATAAGCCTCATCAAGGAACTTATGGAATTTTTCAAATTCGTTCCAGTCAACAAGGTCGGCCTCACGGCTTGAAATTGTTTTGAACTGAATGGCCTTTGAAAGGTTTTGGCGGTACCGCTCAACATTGACCTCTTCCTTTGTCAGAGAGGCAATAACGCTCTTTTTCGGTTTGAACATTGCGGCGTGAACTGCGTTTGCGGCAGCGGCGGCGCCGAGAGCGGAAAGAACAAGCTTGGACTTTTTCATTATATTACAACTCCTTTTCTGCGGTTAAAGCCGCATTATCGGCTTTTTGCTGTACCTTTAAAGTATATACCAAGATTTTCAAAAAATCAATTCTTTGTCCGGAGAATGGAGACAAAAGTTGAAGATATTTATTCTTTGGCGTTTTCTTTTGATAAAGGCGGCAGAAATTCGCCGCCTGCCCGGATTTTTGCGGATAATATATCCTAAAGTATTGACCGAAAATTAAAAAAGTGTTACCATATTAAAGTAACTCCAAAGAAACAAAACATCAAGGAGAGGATACGCTATGAAAAAAGAAAAACCGAAAAAAATCAAAAGGTCGGAAATGACCGATGAGCAGATGCTCGATGAAGCAAAAAAAATTGTTGAAAAGCGCAAAAAAAGAGCGCAGGACTGGGTCGTTGTCCGCCCGAAGCTTTTGATGTCGCTTGCAATCGTTGCAATGCTTGCCGTTACACTTGCCATTGTTGACGGCGGCGTGAAGGTTGACGCAACCGTCTCCCATGACGGTGCGCTGGATTCCATTCTCGGTGTGAACGCACCGGCGGATAACCAGACCCCGGCCGTTCAGCCGTCCGCAGCACCGGAGGCTTCCTCTGCACCTTCAACTCCTGAAACTTCGGCAAAAACCGACAGCACTCCCGACTCCGGCACACAGGCGGCGCCCTCCGCTTCAACCGATGCGCCGAAAAGCAACGAAGAAATTGTTAAGAAATATACCGAGCTTCTCAACAAAATGAAGCAGGATCAGCCTGGCTACACCAAAAAGGAGTATCAGGCTCTTCCTGAGGAATACAGAAACTTTTCAAGTGCGGTCAACTCTCTGCTCAAGTTCGGCGAGGCATACATGACCAAAGAGGACAGCCCGAACGCCATTGTTACCGCAACAAAGGGTGAGATATACACCGCCGAGGACGGAACCTCAATGCCGCGCATCAACCACGAACTTCCAATCTGCAACACTGACAAGGGCTCGGTTCTCACCGATTACAGCTGCGTTAAAACCGCTTCCTGCACAGACAACGCCGATGGCACCCGTACCCTTGAATTTGAGCTCAACGACGAAAAGAATCCCGAGCCGACTCCGGCGGACACCTGCATTCCGCAGTCCTTCCACGGCGCAGTCATGATGCCTGCAAGCATGAAGGACATCAACACCGAGGTTGACAAGGTTGTTTCAAAAATTCCGGGCGTCACCGTCAACAATTTTGAGTTGACCTACACCGGAAGCACATTCAAGGTTACATATGACCCGAAAACAGACCACGTTACAAGAATTGTTCACCACATCAATGTTGACATTGCCGCAAACGCAAAGGTTGCTTTTTCAACCATTGACGGAACCGCAAGACTCACAAACGACATGGATGTTTATGACATCAACTATTAATATTAACCACCCGGGCGTCTTTCGCCCGGGTTTTTTTAGATAAGAGATAAAAGATAATAAATAATAGATAATAGATATTTTTCCAAAATCTAACGTCCAATATCCAACATCCAACATCTAGATTCGTACGTGGGTCGGCTCGTAACCGCCCGAGGAACCCAGCCTCTTGCAGAACATAAAAAATTTCGCAAAATCTAGCGTCCAGTATCTAGCGTCTAGCGTCTAGAAGTGGGGAGTCTCGTGAGGCTCCCGTTTTCTTGCCTTTCCTTTTATTTAAAGCTTTTGTTTTCTTTATATGTCCTTGTGCTCCGCAGGGTTAC
>DJPI01000009.1 GCA_002438505.1 Ruminococcaceae bacterium UBA6416
ACAATCTGCTTCATTGACGGAACGCACGAAAACTTTGATATGCTTTCAAAGCTCAAGGTCAAAAAGTGGCACGGCGGAAAGGTTCACCAGATTGCCGGAAACATTCTTCACCTCATGCGCGGACAGGTTTTTGAGCTTGAGGGAAAGAAAATTTTCACAATGGGCGGCGGAGAAAGCCCTGACATTGAAATCCGCTTTGAAATGAACACCTGGTCGGAAAAGGAAATTCCAACCCGGGAGGAGCTTGTTGAAGGCGTTGACAATCTCCAAAAATACGGCGGAAAGGTTGACATCATCATCACACACGAGCCTCCGGCAAAAATCAAGGAATTTCTCCTTCTTGACCGTGTCGGTGTCACGGGAATCACGGCAATCAACACCTATCTTGAGGACGTTGGAAAAACGTGTGAATTTGAGCATTGGTACTTCGGCTCGCTCCACCTTGACAAGGTCATTTCAAAAACCCACATCTCTCTTTTCACAAAAATTTTCAACGCCGTCACCGGTGAAGAGGTGAAATGACCCCCATCAAAAATCAGTACACTGAAAAACAGTACACTGAAAATCAGAACACTGAAAACCGGCCTTAATTAAATACTGAATATTAAGTACTGAATAATTAAGTACTGATAGATACTGTACTTAAGAAATAAAATAAAATAAAATAAAAGAAAATAAATTAATCTGCCGCTGTTCGCAAAAAACGAAAAGCGGCAGTCTCTTTTGCTTTTTCAAATTAACCGAAAACCGCATTGACCGCAATGCAGAAAACAATTCCGTAAACGGTTGGAAGGAGGAAGGAGAGCGCCGTCCATTTGAAGCTCTTTGTCTCCTTCCAAATTGTCAGAAGCGTTGTTGAACAGGGAAAGTGCATCAGTGAAAACAAAATGAAGCATACACCCGTGACCGCCGTCCAGCCGTTTTGAGAAAGAACGGAAAAAACGGAGGAGGTGTCCGCCGCGTTGACAAGAACGCCCTGAGAGGTGTAACACATCAGCGCAACGGGAAGAACAATTTCATTCGCCGGAAAACCGAGCAGGAACGACAGCAGGATAACGCCGTCAAGTCCCATAAGTTTCCCCGGGAAATCAAGGAATTGCGCAATATGCGCAACTATTGCCGCGTCACCGATTTTTATGTTTGCAAAAAGCCAGATGACAAGCCCCATTGGTGCAGAAACGCAAACCGCCCTTGAAAGAACAAACAGTGTCCGGTCAAAAATGCTGCGCACAAGAACTGAGCCGATTTTTGGAACACGGTATGGAGGCATTTCAAGAGTAAACGCGGAGGTTTCCCCTTTGAGCACCGTTTTTGAAAGCACATATGACGAAAGAAAGGTCACAAGAACGCTGAAAACAATCACAAGAGTGAGTATTCCCGCGGCGGCAAAGGGTTTGACGGCCTTTGAAAGCGGCGCGGCAAAGAACATTGAAATGATTGCAATAATGGTTGGAAACCGCCCGTTGCAGGGAACAAAGGCGTTCGTCAAAATTGCAATGAGCCTCTCCCTTTTTGAGTCGATTATCCGGCAGCCGACAACTCCGGCCGCATTGCAGCCGAGTCCCATGCACATGCAAAGGCTCTGCTTTCCGCAGGCTCTGCATTTTTTGAAGCAATGGTCAAGATTGAACGCAACGCGCGGAAGATAACCGAAGTCCTCAAGCAGCGTGAAAAGCGGAAAAAAGATTGCCATCGGCGGAAGCATTACGGAAACAACCCATGCCATTGTTGTGTACACTCCGTCAATGAGCGGCTCGGTAATATAACGGCTGACATTGAGCCGTTCCAAAAGCTCTCTGAGCCTTTCACCGAGGGAGAACAGCAGACGTGACAAGAGCTCCGACGGATAATTCGCCGCATAAATTGTGATGAAAAGCACCAGCGCAAGAAGAAGGAGCATCACCGGTATTCCCGTTTTTGCGCCGGTGAAAATTTTGTCAAGCCTGCGGTCAAAGCCGTCATTGCGCCTTGTTTTGTCAACGCAGCTTTCCGCAAGGCTCTTTGCCTTTGAAAGCAGGGAGAGCGTCATGCTGTCTTTCAAGGACGATTGGGGGAGCTGCTTTTTTGAAAGCAGACCGCGGGCTTCAAAAAGACTTTTTTGAAGTTTTTCGTTTTCATCAATTCTTTTTCCGGTGTTTTCTTCATAGGCCTCAAGAAAGCTTTCATCGGAAAAAAGCAGCTGCGCCTTGACAAAGCGGCGGCTTTTTCCGCTCACGCCCTCAATGCTTTTGATGGCCGTTTCAACCGCAGTGTCATAGCTGAACGGGGCGCGGTAACGGCGTTTTTGCGCGCAGACCTTTGCAATGCTTTTTTTAAGCTTTTCAAGGCCGGTTTTGTTTTTTGCATCGGTACACACAACCGGAACGCCGAGAAGTTCTTCAAGCTTTTCGGCATTGATTTTTATGTTCTTTTTTTCGGCTTCATCAGCAAGATTCAGACAGACGACCGCGCTTGCGGTGACCTCAAGAACCTGCAAAACAAGCGCAAGACTGCGCTCAAGCGTTGTGCAGTCACAAACAACAACAACGCAGTCGCTTTTTTGAAAGCAAAGGAAGTCTCTTGCAACCGTCTCCTCCCTTGAATGGGGAAAAAGCGAGTATGTTCCCGGAAGGTCAATGAGCGAAAACTCTTTTCCGCCCTCAGAAAATGTTCCAACGGCCGTTGTCACCGTTTTTCCGGGCCAGTTGCCCGTGTGTTGGTGAAGCCCCGTGAGCGCATTGAAAACGGTGCTTTTTCCAACATTCGGATTGCCGGCAAGGGCAACCGTTTTTGTGTCCTTTTCAATTTTCAACTCCTTTTGTGCAGCGTTTTTACCGGTCGAGCCGCCTGAAAGACCCATAGAATACACCCTCTTAATATATTATGACCGAGTCTGCGTCCTCGTTGCGGATTGCAATGACGGCGTCTTTTATGAGATATGCCTTTATATCGCCAAAAAACCCCTCCTGGAGGCACGCAACCTCTGTTCCGGGAACAAGTCCCAGTTCTTGAAAGCGATGTCTCATTGCCCCGTTTTTGAGGACGGTACGGACAGTTCCGCTTTCCCCTCCGGAAAGAGATGACAAAAGCTTCATTCTTTTCATCCTTTCGTTTGTCTTTTGCTTGTGCTCATTATCATCATACGCAGCATTTTGACCGGCGTGAAAGAAAAGCCTTGACACGCGGCGCAAAAAATAGTACGCTATTAATATACGGAAAACTGCAATGTGTTCCGCTAACCTCCGTTTTTACGGAGTCAAAGGGAGGAAATTTAATGTCAATCATCTTAACCGATGAACAGCAGGCGATTCTTGACGGTGCAAAAGGCTCAACAATGGCCAAAGTCATGAAAACGCTTGTCATGTTCGGTGAAGCGTTCGGAGCCGAAAAAATGGTTCCCGTCACTTCAAAGTACAATCACCTTGTAACCTCGTTCGGCCTCGGCGTTCTTCAGCCGGTTTATGACCTGATGAACACACTCATTGAAGCCGGAGTCAAAAGCGCCCAGAAATTTTCCGCCGACCCCCGTCCGTGCGACCCGAATGTTCCGAAAAGCTTCCTTCAAAACCTCATCTTCAAAAAGTTCATGTATAACAAGCAGGACTTTTATGAAGGTCAGCTTCAAAAGCTCGGCCTCATGGATAAGGACGCCTTCACCTGCACCTGCTATATGGACGAGGTTGGAAACAAGCCGAACATGGGCGAAGTTTTGAGCTGGTCGGAATCCTCCGCCGTTGTTTATGCAAACTCCGTTCTCGGCGCGCGCTGTAACCGCAACTCCGGAATCATGGACATCATGGGCTCGATAGTCGGCTTTGTTCCGTATTTCGGCCTTCTCACCGATGAGGGAAGAAAAGCAACATGGGTAATCAGAATTGAAACCGAAAAGAAGCCGGAAGCTCAGCTGCTCGGCTCCGCAATCGGAATGAAGGTTATGGAGGACGTTCCGTTCGTCAAGGGTCTTGACAAGTGGCTCGGAACCGAGCTTACGGACGAGGCGTGCACATATCTCAAGGATTTCGGCGCGGCAACGGCCTCAAACGGCGCAGTCGGCCTTTATCACATTGAAAACCTCACTCCGGAGGCAAAGCAGCTCGGCGAAAAGCTTCTTGCAAAGGACGTTAAGGAATATGTCATTGACGACGCTGAGCTTGAAAGAGTTAAGGAGAGCTACCCCGTCATCTGGAAAGACAAGAACGCAAAGCCGAAGCTCTGCTTCATGGGCTGTCCGCATATGTCGCTCCAGCAGCTCAAGGACTGGACGGACAAGGTTGAAGCCTCGCTCAAAAAGTTCGGCAATCAGAAAGTTGTTATCCCGACCGTTTTCACCGCCGCTCCCGGCGTTCTCAAGGAGTTCAACAAAACCTCATACGCCGCAAGGCTCAAAAACACCGGCGTTATCACCTCATACATCTGTCCGCTGATGTATATGAACAATCCCCTTTGCGCAAAAATGCCGGTCATAACATCGTCCAACAAGCTGCGCACATACACCTCCGCGCGTTATTACACGGACGATGAGATCCTCGTTCAGATTACGAAAGGAGGAAACAGATAATGAAAGAATTCAAAGGAAGAGTTGTAACCCCCGGAACGGCGAGTGCAACGGCTCTTGTTTCCCACGGCGGCTTCAACACGCTCGCCTCGTTCCAAAAATCGCTCCAGTTTGGAGACAAGGAAGCAAAGTGCGGCGACCAGAACAATCCGGACATTTACGGAAAGCCTCTTGCAGGCGTTGCGCTCTGTCTTCCGCAGACAATCGGCTCAACAACCGGCGGTCTTGTTCTTTACTGCGCCTGCGCAATGAAAAGGCAGCCTGCGTGCATGCTTTTTGCAAACCACATTGACTCGCTTGCGGCCTCCGGCGCGGTTCTTGCCGAGGTTTGGATTGACGATGTCACAATGCCAGTTATCGACTGTCTTGGAGACGAGTTCCTTGACTATGTTAAAACCGGCATGAAAATTACCGTTAAAGAGGACGGAACGGTTGTTGTTGACTGACCGTTATTAATACTAACAAAAACGAACCGGGGCTGCCTTGACTTGGCAGCCCCTTAAAATTCAGATTTTGAATTTTGAAAAAATATCTTTTATCTATTATCTATCTTGACAATTTCCGACAAATATGCTAAAATAAATTAAAGGCTCTGCACAGGCCGAGCAATCGGCCTCGCGGCAAGGCAGTGCCCTCCGGATTCATTGTTTTTCTGAACAGGAGGGGTAGATTTTTATTGTTTCCCTCCGAGTTTAATTCAAAAAGGAGGGGTTGCCATGGAATATCTGGCAATAGTTTTCCTGATTCTTGTTGCAGCTACTGCATACATAGAGTCATCGAAAAATAATAAGAACAATAAAAAAATAACCGCCCACAGCTCTCAACTTGGCGGTTATTTTTTAATAACTAGCTAGAGGGCACCGCTTTCTGCAGAGCCTTTTTACATTTATATTATACTCACTCGCCGCTTGTTTGTCAAGCGGTTTTTTGCTGCGTTCGGACGGGGAATTTTGCGGAAATTTTTATGCGGTGCAATGGGTGAGGTCTTTGCCATCTATACATTAAACCTTGAGAAAGGCTGAACTTGACCACTTCCGCAAAAAATCCGCGAGCGGAAACAAGGCAGAGCTTGACGCCTGCATTAAACATTGGGAAAAGCACGTACCTAGTAGACTGCAAGAAGCGGATTTGTGTTTGTGTGAGGGGGCTTTTGCTGTACGTCTGTTGTAGGCGTGCCGGAGCCGGAAGTCCGATTTTCCCCCGCAAATCGGATTTTCGG
>DJPI01000060.1 GCA_002438505.1 Ruminococcaceae bacterium UBA6416
AAAAGGCCTCATATAATTCGGACTTTTATCTCTGCGTTTTGTGTCAATCGACAAAAGTAACCCTGCGGAGCAAGAGGACGTATAAAGAAAACAAAAACTTTTAGATAAAAGGAAAGGCAAGAAAACGGGAGCCTCACGAGACTCCCCACTTCTAGACGCTAGATGCTAGACGCTGGACGCTAGATTTTGCGGAAAATTTTATGCACATTGCTTCCCAATTTGAAATATCAAACATCCAAAATCCAACATCTAATATCCAACTTGACAATTTTCGACAAATATGCTAAAATGCTAAAGGTGCTGGATACAACGGTAAGGCGGTTGCTCCTCGGAAGAGGAGGTGATGGCAATGACAATATCACTGTTGGAATTGATTGCAATTCTTGCATTGCTTGTCAATGTTATCTCTCTTTGCTACACAATTCTGAGTAACAAAAAGTAATCTTACATAAAAAGTAAGAAACACCGCCCGTCCCAAGTTGGCGATGTTTCTTATAACAAACCCAATCTTGGAGTAACCGCTTATCGCGGCACCCCTTTATGTTTATATTATACTCACACGCCGCTTGTTTGTCAAGCGGCTTTTTTGCCGGGTTCACGGGAGCCTCAAGCGCCCCCCGCACGAAGATGATGTTGGATTTTAGAAAAATATCTATTATCTATTATCTATTATCTTTTATCTATTATCTAAAATAGCTCAGGCAACACGCCGTCCACTATGCACATTGTTTTCCGATTTGAAAAATCTAACATCCAACATCCAACATCTAAAATCCAGCTCACCAAAGCTCTGCAAGTTCAAGAACAAGTTTCTTTGTCTTTTCCCAACCGAGACACGGGTCGGTGATTGACTTTCCGTATACACCTCCGCCGATCTTCTGGCTTCCGTCCTCAATATAGCTTTCAATCATGAGCCCCTTGACAATTTTTGCAATGTCCTCGCTGTGGCGGCAGCAATGAAGAACCTCTTTTGCAATTCTCGGCTGCTCAAGGAACTTCTTTCCGGAGTTTGCGTGGTTGGTGTCAACAACAATTCCCGGGTTTTTGAGGTTGGTTTCCGCGTAAAGCTCGCAGACTCTCATCAAATCCTCATAGTGATAGTTCGGAAGGCTGACGCCCCTTTTGTTGACATATCCGCGCAAAATTGCGTGAGCATATTCGTTTCCGTGGGACTGAACCTCCCAGCCTCTATAGATAAACTCATGCGGATGCTGCGCGGCCGTTATTGAGTTCATCATGACGGAAAGGTCACCGCCGGTCGGGTTCTTCATTCCAACGGGAATGTCAAGGCCGCTCGCGGTCAGGCGGTGCTGCTGGTTTTCAACCGACCTTGCGCCGATTGCAACATAGGAAAGCAAGTCATTGAGATAGCGGTGATTTTCCGGATAGAGCATCTCGTCCGCGCAGGAAAGACCGGTCTCGTTGAGCGCGCGCATATGAAGCTTGCGGATTGCAATAATGCCCTTAAGTAGATTGCTTTCTCCACTCGGATCGGGCTGGTGAAGCATACCCTTATAGCCGTCTCCGGTGGTACGCGGCTTGTTTGTGTAAATTCTCGGAACAATGAGAATTTTGTCCTTGACCTCCTCCTGCAAGGGAGCAAGGCGCGAAACATAGTCCATAACGCTGTCCTCATTGTCTGCGGAGCAAGGACCGATGACAAGAACAAGACGCCTGTCCCTGCCCTCAAAAATCGCTTTCAGCTCTTTGTCTCGTTCCTCTTTAATTTTCACCGCCTTTTCAGACGCCGGATACTGCTTTTTTATCTCCATCGGGATCGGAAGTTTGCATTTAAAAGTCATATTCATAATAAGTCACACCTCTGTAATGTCAATCATTTGTCAAAAAGCTTCCGCCTTGCGGTTGATTCTTTCATCATTTCAATCATTGTTTCTTTGTCACCGTTCTTGAGGCTTTCATAAAGCTTGTGGAAATGCGCCTCAAAAAGCTCCATCTGACGCAGGAGCGAATCGCGGTTGAGGAAGAACAGCTCGCTCCAAAGAACCTCGTTGATGTTTGCAATTCTTGTCAGGTCGCGGAACGAGTCTGCGGTGTATTTTTCAAGATGTTCGTTTTCATAGCAGGTCATGAGCGAAACGGCTATGCAGTGGGTAAGCTGGGAAACAAAGCCAATGAGGTCATCATGCTCCCTCGGTGAAAGCTCGACAATTCTTCCAAAGCCGAGAATTTCCGCAAGGCGCTTGCAGCACTCAATGCCGTTTTCCGTGTTCTTCTCTGTTGGAACAACAATGTAGTTTGCGCCGAAGAACATCCGTTCATCACTGTTTTCAACGCCGTAGACCTCGCGGCCGGCCATCGGGTGGGCGGCAATGAACTCCGGTCCCGGAGGAAGGAGCGATTGGATTTTTTCAACAATGCAGCCCTTGACGCCGGTAACGTCCGTTATCACGGCGTCCTTTTTGATGAGCGCTCCGTTTTCCTTTATCCATTCAACAAACGTGTGCGGATAAAGCGCAAAAATCAGAACGTCTGCGTTTTTGATAAGCTCCTCGTCAACAAAGTCCGAGCATTTTTCAACAATCTCGTGTTTGAGGGCAAATTCCTTTGATTTTTCATCGTTGACTATTGCGTCAACATGATATCCTTTCTGAGTCAGTCCCCTTGCATAGCTTCCACCCATGAGGCCGAGGCCGACAACAAGAAAGCGCGTTTTTTTATCAATTATCATATCAGTTCAACTCTTATCCCTAAATTTTTAATCGCTTCAAAGAAGGTTGGAAAGCTTTTTGAAACCGCCTGAGCGCCGTCAATTTCGCCGCCGAACGCGCTGAGCAAAACCGCAAGCGACATCACAACCCTGTGGTCGTTATGGGAAAGGAGGGCTCTTTCCGGCGCGTGGAGAGGTACTTTTTTAACAACAATTTCGTTTTCAAAAACGTCAATATCCGCTCCAAAAGCGGAAAGCTCCTCTTTCATTGCCGCGCCGCGGTCGCTCTCTTTCATTTTCAGCCGCGCCGTGTTTTTGAGAACGGCACCGTTTTTGAACGCCGCAAGCGTCATGAGTATCGGCGCAAGATCCGGACAATCGGCAACATCAAGCACCGGTTTTCCGTTTTCAAGCTCCTTAAAGTATTCCTCATACACCCTGTCACCCTGAAGCGTGTCTTTTTCAATTCCGAGGACGGCAACAGAGCCGCCAAGAAGATTGAACGCAGAAAGGAACGCAGCCGAAGAGCAGTCACCCTCAGCAGCAGCCTGACGCGCTTCAAAAGTTTTTTCACAGCCGCAATAAAGCGTTCCGGCGTTCTGCCACGTTGCGGAAACGCCGAACCTTTTCATAACTGACAGCGTTATGTCAATATAGCTTCTGCTTTCCGGAGCGGTGGTGAGATTTATCTTTGCTCCGCCGAGGAACGGGAGCGCAAAAAGAAGACCCGTAACAAACTGGCTGCTGATGTTTCCGGGAACGGAAAAATCGCCCTTTTTAAGCTTTCCGCAAACAGAAAGGTGGGTCTTTTCTTTTTTGAAGTCAATCCCCTGCTCTTTGCAGATGGCTTCATAGACGGAAAGCGGACGCGTCAGAAGCTTTTCGCTGCCGGTGAAAGTTACCCTTTTTCCGGAAAGGAGAGCAAGAGGAAGAAGAAACCGCAAGGTGCTTCCGCTCTCCCGGCAGGGAAGAACGGCGTTTTCCGGAATATCAAATGGCGAAAAACCCGTGACGGTGACGCTCGTCTCATGCTTTTCAATTTTTGCGCCCATAGCTTCAAGGCAATCAAGCGTTGCAAGGATATCCTCGCTGTAATACGCATTTTTGATTACGCTTTTTCCCGTTGAAAGCGCGGCGCAGATGAGCATACGGTGAAGTACACTTTTTGATGGCGGAGCGATCGCAACGCCGGACGCCGTGCTTTTTTGAATCACTGCTTTCATTTTTTTCCACCCAAAAGTTTTTCAATCTCATCAACGGCTCTGAGGTAGCCGTCCGTTCCAAGTCCGGTTATCGTTTTGAAGCACGCCGCTCTGACATATGACACCTGGCGGAAAGCCTCGCGTGCAGGCACATCCGAGATATGCACCTCAACGCACGGAATTGAAACCGCCTTGAGCGCGTCAAGCAGCGCAACGCTTGTGTGCGTATAGGCCGCAGGATTCATTATGATAGCGTCAAAAACGCCGTAGCTTTCCTGAATCTTGTCAACAAGCGCCCCTTCATGGTTGGACTGGAAGAACTCGCATTCAATGCCTTTTTCGGCGCAATAGGCGCGCGTTTTTTCAACAAGCGCGGCGTAGGTTTCCGTTCCGTAAAGCTCAGGCTCTCTGATGCCGAGCATATTTATGTTGGGTCCGTTTATGACAAGAATTTTCATTATTTTCATTTTTCCTTTCCAAGAATAAGCTTCACTGCGTGACGAGGAACGCCGTCAACCGAAATTCTTTTGTCGCAGGTATCCTGATAAATTTCATATCTTTCCGCAAAGCGCTTTTTGAGCGAAAGCCCGCTGTTTGAAAGCGGACGGTCAGAGGTTGGAACAATCTGTTCAAGCGGACGGTCAAGGAAAAAGATTTTTCCGTTTTGAGAAAGGTTTTTGACATTCTCTTTTTTGAGGACAGCTCCGCCGCCCGTTGCAACAACAAGGCCGGTCTTTTTTGAAACTTCGGCAATGACCTCGCTTTCAAGCTTGCGGAAATATTCCTCTCCGAATTTTGAAAAGATGTCCGGGATTGTTCTTCCGGCTTTTTCTTCAATCAGCTCGTCCGTATCAACAAAGGGGCGCGAAAGCTCTTTTGACAAGAGAGCGCCGATTGTTGACTTTCCGCTTCCGGGCATTCCGGTGAGAACAATGTTCTCCTTTTCCCTCAAAAGCTTTTCATAGACCGAGCTGCCGGTGCTTCCCGGATATTTTGCGCCAAGGAAAAGCTCGCTCGCCTTCACCGCCTGCATAACAAGCATATAAAGGCCGCCGCAGTATTTAAGCTTTTTTTCCTTTGCCTCCAGCAAAAGCGGCGTGCGCAGCGGATTATAAATCACATCGCAAACGCCCTCAAGCGTCCTGAAGCCCTCAAGACCTATCGCACTGCTTTTGTTATCAGGAAACATTCCGCATGGGGTTGTATTGATGATATACTGCGCGTCACCGTGAAGGGAAAGGACGTTCTGATAGTTAATCTCTCCGTTTCTTGAAACAACGCAGACTTCCTTTGCGCCGAGCGAGCGGCAGACCGCCGTGGCCGTTTTGCTTGTTCCTCCGCTGCCGAGGACAAGAACCTTTTTGTCCTTAAGCTCAAAGCCGTTGTTTATAAGCAGGGCGCGAAGGCCGTAAAAATCGGTGTTATATCCGCAAAGGGCGCCGTTTTTGTTAACAACGGTGTTGACCGAGCCGATTTCCTTTGCCGCACTGTCAATGGCAGAAAGATACTTCATCACCGTTTCCTTATACGGAATTGTGACATTGACGGCGGAAAACTCCTTTTTTTTCATGAAAGAGTCAAGCTCCGCTTCCGTCAGCTCAAGAAGCTCATATTCATACGGCGCAAACGACTCATGTATTATTTTTGAATAGCTGTGGGCAAGCTTTTTGCCAAGAAGTCCATATTTCATAAGCTTAAACACCGTTAAGATCAGTTCCGAACCGCTGAGAAAGAAGGTCAAGAAGCGCAATCGCGGTTGCCGCGGTAACAACAACGGCGGCTTTATGAATAATCGCCGGGTCATGTCTGCCCTCAATGAGCAGTTCGGTCTGTTCGTTCTTTTCAAAGTCTATTGTTTTTTGTGTTTTATATATTGACGGAGTGGGCTTCACCGCGCAGTTGATAATTATCGGCATCGCGTTTGTGATTCCGCCATTGATTCCGCCGTTGCGGTTTGTTTTTGAAACAACCTTTCCGTTCTTGATTTCAAACGGGTCATTGGCCTGCGAGCCGGTCATTTTTCCAAAGTCAAAGCCTGCGCCGAATGAAACGCCCTTGACCGCCGGAACGCTGAAAAGCATATGGGAAAGAACGCCCTCAACCGTGTCAAACCACGGCTCTCCAACCGAACCGGGAAAGCCCGTTACCGCCGTTTCAAGAACACCGCCAACGGAATCTCCCGCCTTGCGCGCGGCAGTGATTCTTTCCTCAATTTTCTCTCTCGCCCCATCGTCCAAAACGGGGAGAGAAAGGGCGGAAAGCTTTTCAAAATCCTTTTGAAAATTTTCAAATCCTCTGTCGCAAATATCGCCGCAGGAAAGGATATGGGTTGAGATGTTCACCCCGCGCCTTTCAAGAATCTGCAACGCAACGGCTCCGGCCGCAGTCAGCGCAGCGGTGATCCTTCCGGAAAAGTGGCCGCCGCCGCGGTAATCGTTATAGCCGTGATACTTCAAAAACGCCGCATAATCCGCGTGTGACGGGCGGGCAACGGACTTCATTTTTGAATAGTCCGCGCTTTTTGTGTCGGTGTTTTCAATGAGAATGCAAAGCGGCGTTCCGGTTGTTTTTCCCTCAAAAAGTCCGCTGACAATTTTGAATTCATCCTTTTCGTTGCGCTTTGTTGAAAAAGCGGCGGCGCCCTTTCTCTTTTTCAAAAGAGCGGAAATTTTTTCGGCGTCAATCTCCTCTCCGGGCTTCACGCCGTCAAGAACGGCGCCTATTGCCGGGCCGTGGCTCTCACCGAAAAGGGTGACGGAAAACGCGTTTCCGAATGTGTTTTTCATATCATTTCCTCCAGCTGCGAAAGACTGACCTTTTCAAAGCGGAATGAGCCGATTTTGTCTGAAAGAACAATGTTCACGCTGCTTCCGCTCGCCTTTTTGTCGTGCTTCAAAAATGCTTTCACCGCGTCTTTGTCATAAGAATACTTTGTTTTGAGTCCAACGCTTTTGAGCGCGTTTTCAACCCTCGGGCGGATTTCCTCGCCGCACATCGGGAGCATTCCAAGCGCAACGCATTCGCCGTGAAGCAGTTCTCCGAGTCCGGCGCTGCTTTCAATCGCGTGGCCAATCGTGTGGCCGAAATTGAGAACGCGGCGCAGGGAGCTTTCCTTTTCGTCCTTTTCAACAACATCGCGCTTTGCGCTGACGGCGCGGAAAATCACCTCTTCAATTTTTTCTTTGGCTTTTCCGCTCTCAAAAATTTCAAAAAGCTTTTCATCGCTCGTTACAGCAATTTTAACCGCCTCGGCAAAACCGTTTGCAATTTGGCGTTCATCAAGGGTTGAAAGAAGCTCCGGGTCAATAATGACCTTTTTCGGCTGATGGAAAGCACCAAGGAGGTTTTTTGCCGCGCAAAAATCAACCGCCGTTTTCCCCCCAACGGAGGAATCAACCTGGGAAAGGAGGGTTGTCGGAATATTATAAAAGTCAATGCCGCGCATATATATCGCGCTCGCAAAACCGGCCATATCACCCGTGACTCCGCCGCCGAGCGCAATCACGCAGTCGGTTCTTGTGAAGTCCTTTTCAAGAAGCTCTTTGCAAATTGAAAGGAGGGTTTCGGTGTTCTTGTTTTCCTCGCCCTGAGGAAAGCGAAACAAAAAGGCGTTTTCAAGCTGGGAGAGCAGCGTTTTTGCATACTTCTCCGGAACGCCGCTGTCAGTCACAACAAGAGCCTTGCCCTTGATGTTCAAAAGCTCACCGGCTTTTTTGAGCGCACCTTTTTCAAGAATTATATCATAGCTGTTGTCTTTGAGTGAGACGGGAATGACCATAACGGTTCACCTTTCTGCCTTTGCGTTATTGAATGAGCCGACAAACCTCAGCTTATCGCAGCAGTCCGAAAGCTCCGCAAGCATGAACGAGCCGCTGCGCGACTTGAGGTCGCCGTCAATTTCAACGTAAAAATAATATCTCCACATAAGATTTTTCATTGCGCGGCTTTTGATGGAGCGCATATTGAAGCCGTGGTTGCCGATGATGTTGATTGCGTGAGCGAGCGAACCGGCCTCGTCCGGAACGGTGAAAACAATGATTGACCCCTCGCTTTTTGAGTTGTTCATCACTCTTGAAAGAACAGCAAAGCGCGTTGTGTTCGTCTCGCTTTCATTGATGTTTTCTTTGAGTATTTTGAGTCCGTAAAGCCTCGCGGTGTCTGCGCTGGCGATGGCAGCAACGGTTTTATCACCGTCTTTAAGGACGGTTTTTGCCGCAACGGCGGTGTTGACGCATTCCTTTTTTTGAACGCCGAGCCGTCTGAGATACTCGCCGCACTGAGACAGCGCCTGAGGGTGGCTTATAACAGTTTTGATATCTGAAAGCTCGCTCTCCGGGAGTGCAACAAGGCACTGGTGGATTGAAAGCGAGTAAACCTCATTAACATAAAGCGAGCCGGAAAAAATCAGATCAATAACCGCGCCGACCTCTCCGGCGTTGCTGTTTTCAAGCGGAAGAACGCAGCAGTCCGTCTCTCCCCTTTCGGTCATTTCATAGGCCTCTTTAAAGTCTTTGCATGATACTGCGGCGGCGTCCGGAAAAATTTTGTCAACGGCAATCTGAGCAAACGCACCGGTCACTCCACTGTATGAAACGCGCATACCCTCAAGAATTTTGTGCTGATATCTTTTTGAAACGGCCATTGTGTCTTTGAGAAAGTTGACGTAATAGGCGCGGATTTCCTCGCTTGAAACAAGCTGCTCGTTGCGCTTTATAACATCGTTTTCCCTTTTTTCGTCAAAGACGGGCAGACCGCGTTTCATTTTATATTCCGCAACCGAGCCGACAAGCTTCATTCGCTCTTCAAAAAGGGCGGCCATTTTTTTGTCAACCTCGTTGATTTTTTCTCTTGTTTCAAGCAGTTCGTCCATTTTCTTCTCCTTAAACGTCAAAATACTCTTTTGCAAGCTTTTCAAAAGCGGGAAGCGCTCTTTTAATCATCTCGGTTGAAACGCAGTATGCAATCCTGACGTAACCCGGAAAACCGAATGAATCGCTCGGAACAAAGAGCAGTTCATATTTCTTTGCCCTTTCGCAGAACGCTGAAGCGTCCTTTTCCGGTGACTTCATGAAAAGATAAAACGCACCGTCCGGTTTTGCGCAGGAGAATCCGAGCTTTGTCACGGCGTTCACAAGAAGGTCGCGGTTCGTTTCATAGACCGAAAGGTCGGCCGTTTTTCCAAGGCATTCTTTGATGACAAACTGGAACAGCGCAGGGGCGCAGACAAAGCCGAGTGCACGTCCGGCGCCGCAGACCGCCTTGAAAATCTCACCCGAGGAGGAAACCTCGTCCGGAACAAGGATAAAACCGATTCTTTCACCGGGAAGGGAGAGTGATTTGCTGAATGAATAGCAAACGATTGTGTTTTTGTAATACTTTGTGAGATACGGCGCCTTAACGCCGCCGTAAACCAGCTCGCGGTACGGCTCGTCCGAGATGAGGAAGATATCCTTTTTAAACTCCTTCTGCTTTTTTTCAAGCAGGGCGCAGAGCGTTTCAATGCAGTCCTCTGAAAGAACAACGCCGGACGGATTGTTCGGAGAATTGACAATGATTGCCTTTGTGTGTTCGTTAACTGCACTTTCAATGGCGTCAAAATCCGGCAAAAGCGTCTTTTCGTCCGAGGGAACAACGCGAACTTTCATTCCGGCCTTTTCCGCAAAAACGCGATATTCCGGAAAGAATGGAGCAAGAACAATAAGCTCGTCCCCATCTTCGGAAAGCGCATTGAGCGTTATGGTCAGCGAGGCGGCCGCACCGGCGGTCATATAAAAGTTTTCCTTCCTGAAAGAGGTTTTGTATGTTTTGTTGAGATATTCGGCAATCGCTTCTCTGACGGAGTTATCGCCGACGGCGGAGGTGTAACCGTGAAGCTGCGCCGCCGGAACGGAAGCAACAAGCTTTTTGATTGTTTCGCTGACAATTTCCGGAGCGGGAACGCTCGGATTGCCGATGCTGAAATCAAAGATATTCTCTTTTCCAACAACCTCAGCTCTTTTTTTGGCGTATTCAAAAATCTCTCTTATAACCGAGGAATGAGCGCCGAGTTCATACATTTCATTTGAAAACATAAAGCTCACCTTCATAACAAAAATATCAAAAGCAGCAGAGCCGGTCAATCGGCCGGTTATGCTTTAGCGGTTTAAATCGTGAGTATATTATACCACCGCAGTCCTCTTTCTTCAATCGTGAAGAATGACAAAGATTAAGCCGGAAAAAATCACAAAAACAGCAAAAAAGCCAAAAAACCTCTCATCCGCCCGGACATCATTCAAAGCTGCACGGAAAATAATTTATTCATATTTTCGATAAGTAATTAACAATTTATTAACACATATTATAATACTCTTGTAATCGGTGACACAATCGCCAATTATGTAAACTATTTTAATAAGGAGAGAAACAAAAATGACAAATGCTCTTAATGCTCTTTTCAAAAAAGCGGTCTCTCTCGTGATTGCCATCGGCATATCTCTCGGGCTGCTTTCTTCCTTTGCGGCGGACACTGACCTTTCTTTCCGCTCGCTTGTTGCGCGCGAGGGTCTGCGCGCGGTTGTTCAAATGATTGACCGCGAGGGCGGCGGAGCCATCTTTGGAAAAGTTGCCGGAAAAATCACAACCACTCCAAGCGTCTATATCCCCTCGCCCGGATATACATATGACAAAATCAAGCTTGAAAACTGCACTCTTGAGGTTATCACAAAAAAGAACAGCGAAAACAGCGATAAGGTTGTTTTTCAAATTCACGGCGGCGCATTCATCTTCGGAATGCAGGACCTTTACCGTTGGCAGGCTGAAAAATGGTCGCGGTACTGTAACGGTGCAACCGTTGTTATGATTGACTATCGCCTTGCGCCCGAGACGCTCTTCCCCGGTGCGCTTGAGGACGTTCTTGACGGCTGGGACTGGATCATGAAAAGCGGCTATAAGGCAAAGGACGTTGTTGTTGTTGGCGACAGCGCCGGAGGAAACCTCACCCTTGAGCTGATTTTGAGCCTGCGCGATTCAAAAAGGGAGCTTCCCTGCGCGGCAGTAACAATGTCTCCGTGGGCGGATCTTGCCTCTGAGGGCGAGTCATACAAAACCAATGTTCACAAAGACCCGATGTTCGGCTATAAGGAAAGCGTTGACAAGGAGCTTGACGTTGAAGATCTTGTCAGAATCTATGCCGGAGACGCAGACCTCCACGACCCCAAGCTTTCTCCGATGTATGCCGAATTTGACGGCTTTTGCCCAACGCTCATTCAGGTTGGTACAGCCGAAATTCTTTATAGCGAATCGCTCACCGTTGCCAAAAAAATGAAAAAAGCCGGAGTTGACGTGACTCTCACCGAGTACAGCGGAATGTGGCACGTTTTCCAAATTTTCGGAAACCTTCTTCCGGAAGGAGAGGCCGCCTGGAATGAGGCCGGCGAATACGCCGCGGCGCATCTTCTCAAAAAGTGAATCAACGCATAAGCATAAGCCGCACGCCTGCCGAAAAACAGGTGTGCGGCTTTTATTAAAGGAAAACATCAGCGTGTAATTTTGCAAAGCATTCGCTTCATTTCGCGCACGCCGCAGCTCTGCGTTTCAATGATTGAGCAGAGAATTTCCTTAAGCTCGGGGCAGACGCAGAAGCGCAGCGCGTTTTTGCACATTCTTATTGCGCCCTCATGGTGCGGTATCATCTCTCGCAGGAAGTTTGCGTTCAGACAGTTGTCAGCGCAGGTGAAGCCCATCTCGTCAAACATCGTTTGCGTCACCGCGTCAAAGCAGCGGTTATAGAGGCAGACGTCACGCTCGCTGTTTTTGCATTTTTCACATTTGCAGAGTATTTCCTTCATGTCCTCAATACCCTCGGTCTGTTCGGCAACAATGCAGTTTGCCATATTCTGAAGCGGAACGCAGGTTGTGTATTTCAGAATGTTTTCACACATTTTAATCGCTGCCTCGTGGTGCGGTATCATCTGGTTAATGAAGCTCTGAGAAATGCTGCAGCCTGTTTTTGTGCCCGTCATTTTTTCAATCATGCAGTCAAGAATTTCATAGTAGCATGAGATATAATTCTTTGCAACGCAGCTGAGCTCATACTGAGTATTCATTCTTTCACCTCCTTTGGCTCGTCATTCCAGTTTATTCCGTTTTGAACCAAACGGTGAGAGATTGACAAAGGGGGCAATAAATGATATTATACTGATTATTATTTTATCTGTTGCGGGAATCAACCGAATAGAAATTAAAGCAGGGAGGTAAAGTGATGAAAAAAAACACGCTGCGCGTCATTGCCGTCGGATTATTTTTTGTCATTCTTATCTGCTTTGTTTTCATCGTTATCAATTTTGATTCCGAACGCTTTGAGGACGGGCTGAATCTGCCCGGAATTTTCGGGAAAGACAGCCTTTCCTCCTCAACAACCAAGCTTTATGCCGGAAATCCCCGCTTTCCGGAGGACGCGGAAAACCGCATAATATCCTTCACCCCAAATTCGGATTTTGTCAAGAATATCGGACGGACATATTTTGAAAGCGGAACGCTCTGGTTTTCAATGTCCGGAAGCGGCCTCTCCTTCCTTTGCGATGGAGAGAGCGCAACGATTGAATGCCTTGTTAAAAACTCCGTGTCCGTTCCGTATAACCACAGGCCGCGCGTGCTTGTTCTTGTCAACGGAGAAACAAAAGCGGACGTTATTCTTGAAAATGAGCGCGAAAGCATCACCGTTGACCTCTCTTCCGTGAGCGGCGACGCCGAGGTTCAGCTTCTTAAAGCCTCTGAATCAATGTACTCAACGGTCGGCGTTGACTCAATAACCGTCAACGCCAAGGGCGACATCTGCCCCGCGCCGCAGAGGGACATCAGAATTGAATTCATCGGAGACTCAATAACGGCCGGCTACGGTCTTGACGAGGAAAACGCAAACGCCGCCTTTTCAACCCGAACGGAAAATTTTTCCGAGACCTATGCTTTTCTTGCCGCAAAGGAGCTTGCCGCCGATTGCTATGCGGTTGCCTTTTCCGGCTATGGCGTATATACCGGATTTTCATCAAACGGAAGCGCAAACGATTATGTCATCTTCAATCATTACACCTCAACTCTTTCAAATTCAGCCGATGCCCCGGACTGGAACTTTTCCTCCTTTGCGCCGAACATTGTTGTTGTGAACCTCGGAACGAACGATGCCTCATATTGCAGCACGCAAAGCAGCATTGACTCTTTTGTCAGCGAATACAAGCGTCTGCTCGGCCTCATCAGGCAGCAAAACGGCTCGGCATACATTCTCTGCGTTCTCGGCGATATGAACAATTCGCTTTATCCGGCCATTGAGCGCGCCGCGCAGGAGTATAAAAACGAAACCGGAGATTCAAGCGTAAAATGCGCAACGCTTTCCTTTGAAATGGGAACATACGGAAGCACCATTGACGGCCACCCGAACAAGCAGTCAAACGCGCTTGCGGCTCAGACTCTTGTCAGTGAGCTGCGCTCCCTTGTCACCGGATAACAAACTTCAAACACTGAATTCCGGGCTGCCGCATTTTGCGCAGCCCTTTTTTCTGTCCTTTGTCCTTATTCCTTTCTGCGGCATATGATATAATGACCTGCAAAGTATGCAGGCAACTGCGGAGGTGACAGGATGAACGATACTGTGATAATCTCCCTTGTTGCGCTTGTTGGCTCGCTCGCCGGAACCTTTGGCGGAATTCTGACCTCAACCCGGCTCACGACATACCGGATTGAGCAGCTTGAAAAAAAGGCTCAGGAACAAAAAAGTCTGATTGAGCGAACCTTTAAGCTTGAAAAGGAGCGCGATGTCATGAACGAGCGGCTTCGCGCAATGGAAACGCGCCTTTCGCAGCTTGGGGAGGAAAAAGCAAAGCCTGCTTCGTGCCAATGCAAAAAGGAGGAAAAGGAATGAAGCTCAACTGGAAAGTTAGGCTCAGGAACCCGGTGTTCTGGCTGACATTTATTCCGGCGCTCGCGGCATTTGCGTATTCGGTACTGGGTCTTTTCGGAATTGTTCCGCGCTTTGCGCAGGACGCGGCGGTGAATGTCGGCTCGGCGGCCGTTTCCGCGCTGACGGCGGTCGGCGTTCTCATTGACCCAACAACAAAGGGCGTTAAGGACAGCAAGGATGCCCTTGAATATGAGGAGCCGAAAGGATAATCCGCACACGGGAAAACCGCCGCGCAGCCAAAAAAGCTGCGCGGCGGTTGTTATTTGCAATCCGGCTGTAAAAGCGGCCGGCTTTCAAAGCCGAGTCCGCATTGAATTTAATTGCAGAGATTTTTATGTTCTGCAAAAGGCAAGGTTTTTGCCATCTTTGCATTAA